>NZ_JTLD01000018.1 GCF_000798815.1 Alistipes sp. ZOR0009
CAACATATCGGCTCACAAGAGCCAAGAATTTGCTTACAAGAGCCAACATATCGGCTCACAAGAGTCAAGAATTTGCCTACAAGAGCCAACATATAGGCTCACAAGAGCCAAGAATTTGCTTACAAGAGCCAACATATCGGTTCACAAGAGCAAAGGTATAGGCCTACAACGCACAACAAAGTGCGTTGCAAGCGCTAGCTAGCTGCTCGGATTGGGAGTAGTGCTCCGCTGCATTGGAGGTGGCGGCTCTTGCAGGCAGCTAAGCGTTGCTCGGCACGAGAGTGCCAGTGGCGCCAATCAGCAGGGTGCTACTCGCTGGGGTTGGCGCTACGATGGCGATCTATTAGCCGCTTACTCTTGCCTCTTACGGGTGCGGGAAGCTGCTTCCAGCGCTGATCGTACTCCACGCGGTACACATCGTCCTCGTTGCCGGCAGGATAGTAGGCGGTAGCCTTTGCCTTTACCGCAGCGGTGGGCGCTGCGCCAACGGTGTACACCAGCTGCTTGTAGGGCTTGGCGTCGAGCCCGTCGCTGTTGCCCATATACGAGAGGTAGAACTCGGGCAGGCCATCCCTATCCTCGTCGGAGATGGAGCAGCTGGGGTAATCGAACTCGGGCCAGTACACCTCGTTGCCATAGTCCTGAAATCGGGCAACTTCGGTGATGCCTGCAGCGCTCTTCTTAAGGATGAGGCAGCGCAGGTTGTGGATGCTGTAAACGACGGTATCCTTGGGCTCGCCCTTTAGCTCGTGGCGGCTCCAGGTACCCTCCTCGTGCTCCCACTGCTTGCTTGCAAAGCTGAAGACCTCGCCAGCGTAGCCATTCTCGAACTCGACCATCCGCGACAGGTGGCGGATATCCTTCTTAAATACCATGTAAAAGCGCCCGGCCTCGGATGTGCAGCAGATTACCATGGTGGTTTTGCCGTACTCGCGGCTACGGTAGCCAAAGCCCACCTCGCCATGCAGGGCCGTAAACTGGACGGAATCTTTAGGATAGAAGATCTTGGTAAGCACGGCCGCCTTTTGTGCAAAGCCGCCTTGCGCAACCAGCATAAGAAGGATGGTGGTTGCCAGTAGGGTCTGTTTTCTCATTGATGTTAGTGGCTCGGATGATAGGCGCAAAGGTAGCATAAATGAAGAAAACGTCAGGGTAGCAGCGCCTGCAACGGCCAGTACCATTCGCCGCCCATAGCTGCTACTCATCTACAACTTTCGACCACTCGCCAAGATTAACCTTTATAGTGTGCAGGATATCGTACAATTTTGCACCACAAACCTAAATGCCAAATAGTAATGATCGCCAGAAAAGTTAGCATTGCCGCTTCATCAAGAAGGGCAGGTAGAGCTGAAGTCATCCTTTATATATCCAGAAGTTTTACAGAATAATAAGTTGACATACACAGAACCAATCAATCAAAATAACCACATCCACAATTAATTATTGCCTTATGAGAAGTTATATTCTATGGGGGCTCACCGCGCTTTTCGTTGTGCTGATCTATGCCTGCAGCAAAGAGAGGATCGAAAGTTCGGAGAAGGAGCTGCTGAATTTTAGCATCGGCGATTTTAAGCAAAATGCCGAAGGAACAGTCGACCCGCAGACCAAAACGGTAACCCTGCAAGCGATAGGGGGGGTTGATATCACCAAGCTGGTACCAATGATTAAGGTTTCGGACAAGGCCACCATTTCGCCAGCAAGCGGAATAGCCCAAGACTTTACCAAACCGGTAACCTACACCATCACCGCCGAGGATGGATCGAAGCAGACATTTACCATAACCGTAATTCCGGCCAAAAGCAGCTTAAAGGAAATTACCTGCTTTAAGTTTTTGAAGATTAAGCCGGAGGTTATTGCCACCATCGATCAGGAGAAGAAAACGATAAACCTAAAAGTTCCGTACGGGACCAATATAAAGGAGCTGGTACCCACCATCAACCTTTCTGATAAGTCGACAGTGCTACCTGCCAACGAGGAGAAGCAGGATTTTACCAAGCCCGTTGTATATACCGTAACTGCCGAGGATGGATCGAAGCAGGAGTATACCGTAACGGTAGAAGTTGGCAAGAGATCGGAAAAGATGATTACCGAATTTAAGCTTACCAAGCTAAACCCTGCGGTTGCTGGAACCATCGACGAAGAGGCTAAAACCGTTAGCCTAGAGGTGCCAGCAGGAACCGACGTTACCACCCTTGTACCTACCCTTACCCTTTCGACTGCAGCAGCGGTTAGTCCCGCTACAGATGTAAAGCAGGATTTTACCAAGCCTGTAGTATATACCGTAACCGCAGAGGATGGATCGAAGCAGGAGTATACCGTAACGGTAGCGATTGCTAAAAGAACCGACAAGAAGATCACCGAATTTAAGCTCGCTGGATTAACTCCAGCCGTTACTGCCAAGGTTGACGAGGAGGCAAAAGCTATCAGCCTAGTAGTGCCAGCAGGAACCGACGTTACCACCCTCACCCCTACCCTTACCCTTTCGGAAGGTGCACAGGTTAGCCCTGCATCGGATGTAAAGCAAGATTTTACCAAGCCTGTAGTTTACACCGTAACCGCAGAGGATGGATCGAAGCAGGAGTATACCGTAACGGTAGCGATTGCTAAAAAAACCGACAAGAAGATCACCGAATTTAAGCTCGCCGGATTAACTCCAGCCGTTACTGCCAAGGTTGACGAGGAGGCAAAAGCTATCAGCCTAGTAGTGCCAGCAGGAACCGACGTTACCACCCTCGTACCTACCCTTACCCTTTCGGAAGGTGCACAGGTTAGCCCAGCATCGGATGTAAAGCAAGATTTTACCAAGCCTGTAGTATATACCGTAACAGCAGAAGATGGATCGAAGCAGGAGTATACCGTAACGGTAGAAGTCGGTAAGAAATCGGATAAGAAGATTACCGAGTTTAAGCTCAGCTCGCTTAACGCCAGCGGCACCATCAACGAGGAAGAAAAGACGGTTACCCTCCTACTCCCCACCGGGACAAACATTACCGCATTAGCACCTACCATCGTGCTATCGGATGGAGCAACCGTAAACCCAGCGTCGGATGTAAAGCAGGATTTTACCAATCCCGTAACCTATACCGTTACCGCCCAAGACGGAAGCATACAGAAGTACGTTGTTACAGCAAAGCTGGATACACGCAAGAGCTCGGCGAATAAAATCACCGAATTTAAGTTTGCCTCGCTAAAACCTGTTTCCATAGGTAAAATAGACGAAACAAGCAGAACAATCAGCTTAGCAGTACCACTAAATACCGATGTAAGCGCGCTAGTACCAACCATCACCCTATCGGAAGGCGCACAAATTAGTCCTGCCCTCGATACCAAGCAAGACTTCTCGAAACCTGTAATCTATACCGTGACGGCCGAAGATGGCTCGAAGCAGGAGTACACCGTTACCGTGGAGGTAGCCAAGAGATCGGACAAGAAGATTACCGAATTTAAGCTTGCTGGACTAAATCCGGTTGTTACTGCCAAGATTGACGAAAGAGTAAAAACGATTACCCTGGTAGTACCAGCAGGAACCGATGTTACCGCGCTTGTTCCATCCATAACCCTTTCGGAAGGTGCAAAGGTTAGCCCAGCATCGGATGTAAAACAAAATTTTACCAAACCTGTAGAATATACCGTTACCGCAGTGGACGGCTCGGAGCAGGATTATACCGTTACCGTGGAGGTGACCAAAAAGTCGGACAAGAAGATTACCGATTTTAAATTTGGCTCGCTTAATGCCAATGGAACCATTAATGAGGAACAAAAGACGATTAGCTTCCAATTCCCAGCAGGAACCAACGTTACCGCAATAGCACCTACCATCGCGCTATCGGATGGGGCAACCGTAAGTCCAGCATCGGATGTAAAGCAGGATTTTACCCCCCCCATAACCTACACCGTGACCGCCCAAGATGGCAGCACCCAAAAGTATGTCGTTACCGTAAAGGTGGAAATACGAAAAAGATCAGAAAATAGGATTACGGAATTCAAGTTTGCCTCGCTAACCCCCATTACAGTGGGAAAGATAGACGAAACAAACAAGTCAATAAGCCTAACAGTACCGATGGGTACCGATGTAAGCGCACTAACACCTACTATAACCATTTCAGAAGGTGCACAGGTTAGCCCTGCCCTCAATACTAAGCAGGACTTTACTAAACCCGTAACATACACCGTAACCGCGGAAGATGGAAGTACCAGAACCTATACTGTTGTAGTTAAAGCACCTACAGGAAAGGAAAAGGATATCCTATCCTTCCAGTTTGCCAACCTATCAACTAACGTTGATTTAGATCAAAATGGCCGTAGAATTAAGGTTACCTTGATTCCGGGTACCAAAATAACCTCACTAGCACCTACAATTGCTATTTCGGAAGGAGCAAAAGTTAGTCCCGCCTCTGGAGTGGTTCAAAACTTTGAGAAACCAGTAGTATACACCGTAACAGCTGCTGATGGATCTACAAGTAGATATGTTGTAAGCGTAGAGGTGGAGTTTGGGACAAAAAATGAAATCACTGCATTTACATTTGAAGGAGTAATCCCTGCTGTACATGCCACTATCGACTTAGAAAAGCATACCATCACAGCCTTACTGCCCAAGAAAACCAACCTAAGTTCTTTGAAACCAACGATTACCATATCGCCAGCTGCCGAAATTAGCCCTGCATCAGGTGTTGCACAAGATTTCAGCAAGCCTGTCTCCTATTCGGTAATGTCGGAAAGCGGTGCACTACAAGTTTATACTGTTACTGCAGCCTTTCAGAAAAGCGAAGAAAAGATAATTAAGGAATTCTCCTTCCATGATGATTTCCTATTTCCTAAAGTAAGCATCGATGACAAGGAACATCTGATAAAAATCAAGGTAACACCAGCAGTAGACATCACTAAGATAAAGCCAAGAATTACAGTTTCAGAAGATGCAACTGTAAGCCCAGCAAGCTACGTGCAACAAGATTTTTCGAAACCTGTAGTGTATACCGTAACTGCCGAGGATGGCAGCAAGCAGGATTACACCGTAATGATAACCGATGTTATTAAGAGCAGTGAGAAAAAAATAGACAGATTTTACTTCACCACTGGAGAATTTTGGCCATCGGCCCAAATAGATGAAGCTTCGCATAGCCTAACAATAGAGCTACCAACGGATACCGACCTCAGCTATCTTGCACCGAAGATCTCAATATCAAGCTATGCCCAAATCAGCCCCAAATCGGGCGAGAGTCAAGATTTCACAAAGCCAGTAGTTTACACCATAACGGCACAAGACGGAAGTACGCAGGAATACACGGTGTATGCTAGTAGAAAAAAGTATACTGAAAAGGAGATCAAAGAATTTAAGTTTACCTCACTACAACCAGAAGTGTTGGGACGAATTAACACCTCCGACAACAAGATTACCTTTGTGGTTAAACCGGGGACAGATGTGACTGCGCTTACGCCTACCATTACCCTTTCAAAATGGGCAAAGGTAAAGCCAATGTCTGGTTTACCTCAAGATTTTAGCAAACCTATTGTCTATACCGTAACCGCAGAGGATGGGACAACCAAGGCGTACACCGTTTCTATCGTAAGCAATGAAAATAAGATCCTATCGTACAAGTTTACATCGTTTACACCAGAGGTGGTAGGAGTTATTGACGAGCAAAACGCTACTATTAAGACGATTGTTCCTTGGAATACAAATCCAAAAACGCTTAAACCTGAAATAACAATTTCTCCAAAAGCACAAATTAGGGCCGTAGAAAGCGAAGACATAGTCTTTAACGAGCCAAACAAATATGTTGTAACGGCAGAAGACGGAAGTTGGGTAACCTACAAGGCCTACGTGTTGAGAGCACTCAATGAGGAAGCAAAAATATCCGAGTTTAAGTTCAAAAACACCAAGTTTGTGGGTGCCATAGATCAGGAGAATAAACGAATTACCCTACATGTTCCCTACGGTACCAATCTCAAGAACCAAACTCAAGAGATTAAGTTCTCGGAAAAAGCAACCATAACGCCAGCCTTAAATGATGCCGTTGACTACTCCTCTCCTGTAACCTTTACGGTAATAGCAGAGAGCGGAACAAAAGTATCGTACACAGTACAGGTTATTGTCGATAAGTTCGAAACAAAAATTTCGAGCGTAAGCAAGACAAAAGTCGAGCTAGAAGATCTAGTGACCATAAAAGGGAACTTCTATCCTGATGGTTTAAAGGTACTACTGGAAGGAGAAAGAACGATTACACCTCTAATTAGGGAATCGAGCTCAAGTTCTATAACAATATACATTCCAAGTTCGACACCATTTGGAGAGTATAAGCTAACCGTTATATCCGGAGAATCTAAGGCAACCAACTACGAAAGTATACGAGTAAATAAGTTTGCTAAGTATCCAACAATAACAAGTTTAGCATCGGACAAAGTAAATCCGGGAGGTTACCTTAAAATTTACGGCACCAACTTTAAGCAGGATGGCTTTACTACGGAAGTACGAATTGGAAACTACACTCCTATCAAAGATTTAACGATAAATAGTGCAGGAACAGAGCTAAAAGTCCCCATTCCAAGCAACATGCCTCTTGGAAGTGTATACCTTAACGTAGTATGTGGAGAATCGTCCTCTAATCGATATCAAATTGAGGTTGTAAGCACAGCACCGTCCCCCTTTATTTCGAAGGTAAGTACAACAAACATAACCGCAGGAGATGACATCACCATTTCAGGATCCTACTTCGCCAATAAAAACAATCGTGTTTGGTTCGAAAATGAAAACGGAGGAACCTATTCGTGCGAAATCATTAGCGAAGACACCGATGAAATAAAGATTAAAACCCACAATCTGCCAGAAGGTAGCAGGTATACCCTATTTGTTGGCAATGGCAATTTGAAATCGTCCTATTCCGAAAGGCTAAGCATTAAGTTGGGAGCCATAAAAATCACAAGCGTGTCGCCTCGTGTTTTAGGCAAAGATGAGATAATAACTGTTGAAGGGGAGTATATCTACCAGCGTTCGTACGAGGTAGAGATAGGAGGTAAGATGTGCCCTACTTCGTATAAGGATTCCAAAAGCTTCTCTGTCTATCTTCCTTATAATATTTCGTCCGGAACCTACGACCTAAAAATTACCGCTATTAGCGCAGATGGGAAACGTATGGGAAGCATTTATAGTAGCACCGTAAAAATTAAGTAGATGGAAATATTCACCTTAAGACAGAACCAAACCACCATCCCTTTATCATAAATAATGAACTAAGAATCAATTATCAGCTATGAGAAAAATTGTAGTTAGCAGCTTTACGCTCCTTCTTTGCATGGGTATCTGCCACGTATCCTCGGCCCAAGGCTGGGGAGCCTTTAAGGATAAGCTAAAAGAAGCAGCCAAAAGTAAGATAGAATCGACCACGCCAGTTGGCAAGATTACCGACAAGGTTAACGAGGTGAAAAATGCGGTAGACAGCAACAACCCCGTTGATAAGCTCTCCGATAAGGTTAACGAGGTTAAGGGAGCGGTAGATTCGAAGAACCCGGTAAACAACATTCTTAACAAGGCTTCGGAAATAACCTCAACCGGCGGGGCACAGGATAAGGCGGTGTTTTCGGGAAGCATCGAGGATTACCTACAGGAGAAGTATCAAACCATAAAGGCTAGCGAATCTAACCTTAACCTTTACACCCTAAAGGATGGGGACTGCGATCCGCTAAAGCACAACGAGGGGGCCAAAAAGCTGGACTATGCCAACGCGGTATCGCGCCTAAAATCGGAAGGCAAGGCGCTAATGACCGACAGACGCTATAGCGAGGTTATGAGCTACGGGAAAAATTACCTCCCCGTATACAACGAGGTTATAAAGCCTCAGGTAAACAAAACCATCGAGGAGGCCTATGCCGCCAAAAATGGCAACAAGAATCTGGCCGTGGCAACAGCCCGTAGGGCGCAGCTAATGGCCGAAGCGGCGGCTTTGATCCTTTACGACAACCAGGATGCCAAGCAGCTGCAGGAGGATGCAAACAAGGCGCTTAAAGATTTAGGCGGAGAGTACTTCGGTAACTTGTACGTAAGCGACTTCCACAAGAAGAACGTAGGAAAGATCCTATTCTCGACAAGGCCTATTATACCGGGCAAGGAAGACCCTAGCCAATTTGTAACCTCCGTGTCGGGGACAGATAAGGTGTACGCTATCGCCTACTTCAACGGTAAGATTAAGGATCTTGGCGAGCTGGTAAGCTACAAGATTAACATTGATGGGAATAGCCACCAAACAGAGCAGTTTAACCCCAACACCTCCGACTTGGAGCATAGCTACTATTCGGTAGAGGTTATACCCGATCCAAAGGTAGCGGTTCACCAGTTCGATGCGGTTCAGTTTGCAAGGGTACTTAGCACCCTCTCGCCTCGTAAGCACACCATGGAGTTTGAGCTGGTGTTTGGTTTTGGTCAATACTCGGTATCGGGTAAGCTTAACCTAGATTGGTCGAACGCCAACGGCGACGCCATCTTAGCAAACAGCGAAACCGCGCTTAAAAACGCCAAGGATAATAAGGCTCGACATATGACGCTACCAGAGGTCTTCTCTAAGCCATCAAAATCTTTTACAGATCCAGAGCTGACTGCCGATAAGATTAAGGCCGCCATCCTTGCCAATGGCGACTACGCCGAAAATATAAAGCAAATAAAGAAGGTTATCATTGGAGACAAGCGCTTCGAATCTAATGGCGATTGGATTATAAGAAAGAACGATTTGGGAATTCCAACCCACAAGGAGTGCAACCGCGACATTTACATCCTATTTGAGGGTAAAGATGGATGGTGCTACTTCTCGGATCAAATAATATTTAGAAAAGATTATTCAGGGGCCGGCACGTACGAGGAAACTAGGCTTGTCGGATTTGATTCAGAATTATATACAAAAATTGCATGCGAAAACTTAGGTAAAAAGTAAGTAAAGTGGGGGAGCGTAATCGCGAGGGTTACGCTTCCCTTATTTCTCTTTCCGAATTAAGAAGCAAACGCATAGCGCCCTTTAATACTTAATAGATTAAAACAGACAGCCTAATGGTTAATACAAAAACAGGAAGCTACATAAACAAAATAGTGTGCCTAATTTTTTGTTTTATAATTAGCCCTAACCTTTATAGCACCAGAATTTCCGACGAGCCACCTATCTCCACTGAAATTGACAAAGAATTTAGCATTGAGCTCATCTCGAACCCAACAACCGGCTTTGGATGGTACATTGCCAATAGTGGTAGTAGCTGCTGCATCGATACGGTAAGCCACACCTACCAATGCTTATTTATTGGATATTCGGCAGCAGGCGGGAAAGAAATATTTAGATTTAAGCCTACAGCCAAGGGCCGTACTAAGCTTATTTTTCATTATAGGCGCGCATGGGAAAAAACGAGCCCTGCTCTAATAAAAGAATTTCCCATTAGCATCAACTAAGCAGGCTGCATTAGCCCTCCAAGGAACTCCCGAAGCGGGGCTTTAACCAGCAGATATAACACACTTGCTATATGCCTGTTAATGCTACCAATAAAATCGCTCGCAACGCCATGCTATTTGAATCACCACCTACCAACAGCTCGTATTCGTCCAAGCAGCGAATTCTCAATGCCAGAGTTACGCAAATGATTTACTATTGTTTTTGAATATTCAATTTATAAAATTTCCTTTGTGGCACATATACACCAAATAGAACATAGGCACATTGCCTTTTTTAATTATTCTTTTGTGAAGAAGGGGATTCTGTTTTTTATCGTATTGCTACTTTCAACCATTTGTTTCTCTCAGAAAGATATAAAGCAGCTGGAAAGGCAATTAAAGGCTTCAAAATCGGATGCTGAAAAAGTAGA
Organism: Alistipes sp. ZOR0009; assembly: GCF_000798815.1. Lineage (NCBI taxonomy): Bacteria > Pseudomonadati > Bacteroidota > Bacteroidia > Bacteroidales > Rikenellaceae > Alistipes > Alistipes sp. ZOR0009. The sequence continues at coordinate 9,832 of NZ_JTLD01000018.1, forward strand.
GCTGCTAATTAAGCTAAGCACCGCCTACCGAAATTGCGACCTACCAAAGGCACTAAAGGTTGCAACAGCAGCAATTCCAATTAGCAAGCAATGTCCGAAAATATACCAAGCAAAAGCATTGAATATATATGCGTCGTGCCTGCTGGATAAGCGAGCCTACGAGCAAGCCGGTGCCCCCATCGAAGCGGCCATTACCATCTGTCAAGAAGAAAAAGACTACACAAACTTGGTTGTTGCCCTAAATGCAAAGGCTAGGTATCACATCCAAAAATCGGAGCACCCGCAGGCCATAGATTGCTACAACAAAGCCCTAGAGATAGCCCAAAGCAAGGATGATAAGAACGGAATGTCCCTATCTCACCTGAACCTAGGACTCGAATACGCCACAATAAGCAACAACAGCAAATCATTTGAGCACTTAAAGAAATCGATAGAGATTGACAGCCTACTAGGAAACAAAGATGCCGTAGCAAAAGGGTACGGAAACTTAGGGCTACTATACAATCAGATGGGAGATTACAACAACTCTTTTAAGTACTACACAAAAGCATACACCCTAAGCTCGGCCGTAAATAACCGGCGCGACATGGGCACACACCTTTCCAATATTGGGAATGTTTACGTCCAATCGAAAGACTACCCTAAAGCTTTATCCTACTACTTTAAGTCAATTAGCATGAAGCAACAGGTAGCAGACATGGAGGGCGTGGCCAATACCTACAACAACATTGGCGCCGTTTACGTGGGATTAAAGAAAATAGACTCTACAGTCTACTATTTTAAAAAAGCGCTTAAGATATACGAGCGCCTAGGTGCCGAAGCGGCTATAGCAAGATCTTACGCCAACCTTGGATCGGCATACAGAATGCTTGGAAACGACAAGAACGCGCTTTCCTATATCAATAGGAGCATCGTCATGAAGGAAAAAACGGGAGATGTTAAGGGCGTTGCCGCCTCCTACTTTAATTTGGGCCAGTACTACTCGGGCAAAAACGACGACTTAGCCCTAAAATACTACAAGAAGGCACAAACCTTAGCCAAAAAGATTAACGACAACCAGCAAAGCCTCAACTGTTTCAAGAGGATATCTGCAATATACGAGAGAAAAGGACTCTCCACCCCTGCGCTATCCTACCTCAAAAAATACAACTCGGTATCCGATTCGCTGTATGGGAAAGATAAGCAGAGTCAGTTGCTGGAGCTGCAAACCAAGTACGAGGTTGTAGAAAAAGATAATAAGATTAAAGAGCTGGCAGCAAAAAACAAGATCGACCACCTGGAGGTTGAAAAGCGCGAGCTTATTCTGAAACGCCAACGGCTAATTATGGGTATTGTAATATCTTTCCTTACCCTAGTTTCCTGCTTTTCCATCTTGTACTTCCTGCTATTTAAGCAAAAGCAAGCGGTAAACATAAAGCTGGCAAAACAGAACGTAGATATTGAGCAACAGAACAAGGAGATCCTGTCACAACGAGATAAGATGGAAGCGTTAAACAGGGAGCTGGAGGTCCAAAAAGAGAAGGTAACCAACCAGCGCGACTCCATCGAGGCGGAACTCCGGAGCACGCTCCTAGCTGCCGAAATACTGAAAAGGAAGAACATTCAGTTCAAATTTGAGGTGCTAAAGAATCAAATTAGCCCCCACTTCCTATTCAACACGCTAAGCACACTAATTTACCTCATCCCCGAGAATGCCGTATTGGCCGAACAATACACCCGACACCTATCGAGCGTTTACCTGTACATACTTACCAGCAGGGATAAGGAGCTGGTGCGCCTGAGCGAAGAGATAGACTTCATCAACTCGTACATCTACCTAATTTCTATCCGCTTTGATGATAATGTTAAGGTAGATATTGATATTGAGAAGGAGAAGCTGGAGTACCACCTCCCGCTGCTATCGCTGCAGCTGCTGGTCGAAAACGCCATTAAGCACAATACCATATCCAGCCGTAAGCCGCTGTTTATCTCCATCAAAAATGATGGCGACAGCATTGTAATCCAGAATAACCTGCAAAAGAAGCTCACGCTTGTAAGCTCAACCAAAATTGGGCTGAAGAACATCATTAGCCGCTACGTGCTGGTTACAGATGAAAAAGTAGAGGTAGTTCAATCGGACAAGCATTTTACGGTAAAGCTACCACTCATAAAAGAGGGCAACATGTAGCCTAGCAAATACCTGTTAACCCATTTTCTCCTATTTCTTAGAACCAAATATTCAACAGCAATGAATGTCTTAATTATAGAAGACGAAATACATACCGCCAAAGGCTTGGCAAAAATGCTAAAGGCCATCGATGAAGATATCTGCGTGCTAGATGTTATCGGAAGTGTCGAAGAAGCGGTAGAATATCTAGAAAGCCGCCCAGCCTTAGATTTAATTTTCATGGACGTTCAGCTCTCGGACGGCATCGGATTCGAAATTTTTTCTGAGGCAGAGGTCGAATACCCGGTCATCTTTACAACAGCCTACGACGAATACGCCATAGATGCCTTTCAGGTAAACAGCGTAGACTACCTACTAAAACCCGTGGCACAAGACAAGCTACATAAGAGCTTAGAAAAATTCAAAAAGATATTTGCCAAAACCGAGCAAAAGGAGCAGATCGAGCAAATGCTAAAGCAGCTATCCATCTTTCCTAAGGATTATAAAACCCGTATCCTTGTCAAAACATCCCGAGGCCTTATAACCCTTCATGTTTCGGACATTGCCTTTTTCTATATTGACACCCAGCTCGTATTTGCAAAGCTCTTCGACGGAAACTACTACTCCATCGACAAAACGCTAGATGAGCTGGAAAAAACATTGGACCCAAAGCTTTTTTTTAGGCTAAACCGCCAGTTCATCGCCTCCATCAACTCTATCGCAAATATTCACAACTACTTTAACAACACGCTTAAGGTGGAGCTAAAACCCTGCGTCGACAAGGATGTTATCGTTAGCAGATACAGCATCAAGGAGTTCAAAAAATGGCTTGATGCGTAATAACCTCCATAAATTGCGATATTCTATTCCATGAGACATTGTGCATTTTATGTAGTCGTAAAATGAGGACAGACGAATAATTAATAGATTACTTTGCAACTCTAAAATCGTTTGGTAGTACCCCGAACTGTTTTTGAAAGCATTTCGCGAAGTAGGATGGCGAGTTAAACCCAACCAAGAAGCACACCTCGTTGATTCTATATTCCCCTTGCGAGAGATACTCTGCCGCCTTCTTAAGCCTGATCAGCCGGATGTAGTCGTTCGGGGTAAGTCCTGACACACCTTTTATCTTAGCAAAAAAAGAAGTACGGCTCAGACACATCTCATGCGCCAGCATTTCGATAGAAAGGTCGGCGTCCGATATATTCTTCTCGATTATTTCCGTTAGCTTATTAATAAAATTCTCATCTGCCTTACTCGACACAATAGACGCTGGTGACACGAATGGAGTATTTGCAAACTTCTCCCTCACTATTTTTCGATTTTTAAGAAGGCTAACTATTTGAGCGGCGAGATACTCTACCGAGAATGGTTTTTCCAAATACGCTTCGGCGCCAACCTCTAATCCTTCAATTTTATCCTTCACAGAGCACTTAGCGGTAAGAAGTAGCACAGGAATGTGGCTGGTGCTGATATTGCTTTTAATCCTCGAGCATAGCTCATAGCCATCCACCTCGGGCATCATCACATCGCTTATTACCAAATCGAAGTTATTGCTTTCAAGCAGCTTCAGCGCCTCCATCCCTGATGATGCGCATACAACGATATACTTCGCCCCCAGCTGCTGCATAAGAAAATGGAGCATCTCCTTATTATCATCTACCACCAATACCTTAGGAATAGACGGGTTAATACTTGGTTCACCTAGGAAGCTGCTGTTTGATGTCACAACCTCCTGCGATTCTACAATTTCAGACAAACCTTCACCGCTGGCTATCGGCTCCTTTTCAGCATCGGCTAGCAAAGGGATTCTAATGGCAAATGATGTTTCAACTCCTTCGTAACTCTCCAACAGAAGTTCCCCATGATGCAGCTCGACAAGCGATTTAGTGAGCGCTAGCCCCACTCCTGTTCCTGCACTTCTGTTTGATGCTGCTTTCTTCACCTGATAGAACGGTTTAAAGACTTTCGCCTGCTCTTTTAAAGGAATTCCTAAACCATTGTCGGTAATCTTTATATTAATTACCTCTTGTTCCTGATTTGGAATCACGCTAATAGCAATCGTATCGCGAGTAAACTTTAGCGCATTCGACATAATATTTACCACCGCCTTTGTAAACGCCTCCGAATCGACATTGGCAATACAAACCTGGTCGGAATAGGTTGGTTTTATAGCTATCCCCTTTATTTTCGCACTTGGCTCAAATTGCTTTACGACTCCATCAACCAACATGCTGACATCTACCCTCTCGAAGTTGAGGTACATTCCCCCCGCCTCCGCTTTTCTAAAGTCCATAAGCTGGTTTACCAAGTAAAGCAACCGCGAGCTATTATTCTTTACCACCAAAAGATCCTCGCGAACCTCATCAACAATTTTATTTGACTTCAAAACATACTCTACAGGGCCCATTATAAGGGTAAGAGGTGTACGAATCTCATGCACAATATTCGTAAAAAACTCGATCTTAGAATGGTATAGTTCCTTGTCCTTCTCTGCCTGAAGTTGCCTTATTTTATTCTGATGCTCCTTCTCTATCTTTTCTTTTGATTTACGGAACACCGTAATCGTAATCCAAACCAGCAACAGCACGTATAGAATGTATGCAAGATTCGAGCGCCAAAAAGGAGGCTTAACCTTAACCTTTAGGGTAACCTCGTTGCTACTCCATACGCCATCGCTATTCGAAGCCTTTACCCGGAAGGTGTAGCGCCCCGGAGGAAGATTAGTATAGGTAACCTTAGGCTCACCTGTTTGCTCAATCCAATCCTTATCGAACCCCTCCAACTTGTAGGCATACCTATTCTTGTTAGGAGCAATAAAGCTAAGGGCTACGAACTCAAAGCCTATCATGGATTGATTGTGGCTGAGCGTTATCTCCCTTTCGTAGCCTATTGAATTCTTTAGGGGTGATTTATCATCTCCCGGAGTAACCAGCTTATTGAAAAGGTAAAAATCGGAAAGTTGAACCGTTGGATTAGCCCTATTAATCACCATTTTATTAGGATCAAAGCTGTTGAATCCGTTGATGCCTCCAAAATATATCTTTCCTGATTTTGATTTTAAACCAGCATTAGGCGAAAACTGATCGCCCTGCAACCCATCAAGCTGTGTGTAAACCCGATATCTCTTAGTTTGTGTATTAAACTTAACAATACCTTTATTCGTTGAAATCCAAAGATCTTTCCCTTCAGGAATAATTTTGTGAATGTTGTTCGATGGCAGCTTATCCAAAACAACCTCAAAATCGTCGGTTACATAGTGATACTTGATTAGTCCACCACCATCTGTACCAATCCAAAGCTGGCTGTCATTATCGATACAAAGTGTTGATACCTTATTATTTTGTAATGATGTTTTTTGAGCTTCCTTAAAAGAGTAATTCTTCCATTTATTAGTTCGCTTATCTAAACGAAATAATCCCTTATCGCCCGTACCAACCCAAATATATCCTTTACAATCTTGTATGATGGAACTTATCCCGTTAAGATACAACTCCTTTATTCTATCGAAGTTATCCTCCTTCGGATTATACCTATTTAGTCCCAACGGAGTTCCAACCCAAATCGTCCCTTGGTTATCCTTATACAAAGCGTATACGCTAGAGTAGTATAGAGACTTCTCGCTATCGGAAGCCTTGTAGTTTTTAAACCTTCCTGTCTTTAGATCAAGGACATCCAACCCTCCCGAGAATGTTCCAATCCAGAGTTTATCATCATCGCAAAGCAAAGCATGGATATTCTTATACGAGAGCGAATTTGTTCCCTTTTGTGGGAGATACTGCCTAAATCTATTATCCTTAACGTCATAGAATATCAGACCGGCATCGTCGGTTCCAATCCAAATATTGTTTGCCTTATCTTCGCATAAAACGCTAACGACTTTCCCCGGAAACGGATGCTCGCTAGAAATATTGCTGAAATAGGAAAAGTTATTCAAGAATGGAGTTGAATAGTTTATTCCCCCAAAGTAGGTTCCCACCCAAAGCCCCTTTTCCCGATCAATAAACAAAGTCTGAAGATAGTTATCATTCAGCCCATAGGGGGTAGACTTATCCATCCGAATTGTCTTTGACTTCCCCGTTTCGGTGTAGAAAAAGGTCAAACCATCATCAGAAGCCAGCAGCAAAGTACCAGGTTCGTACTCAACAATGCTTCTAATGTGCAGTATATGATCTGGAGAGTTCGGTGTCAGATAGTGGGTAAAGACTCCCCGCTTCCGATCCATTTTAGCCAAACCGTTGTTGAAGTTACAAATCCAGAAATTACCTTTAGAATCCTCAAGAATATTATCGTCGCGCATATCAACCGGTTTTCCATAAGGCAGAAAGTGCTTAAACTTCTCGGTTCTGGGGTCGAAACAATCCAAGCCATTGTCAAATGAGGCAATCCAAATTACCCCGCTCTTATCCTCGTATAACCTTCTAAGCTTATCCGAACAGATTGAATTGCCATTTCGTACGCTACTCCTATACTGCTTTAGGATCTGCTTCTTTGCTTCGAACTTAAAAAGCCCCTGCCCCAATGTGGCAATCCAGATATCTTTATTTCTATCAATTATAATAGAATGAACCCTAGAATTAATTTGAACACCTTGCGGTGTTTTAGCTTCAAATGGTGCTAAGCGCTCTGTTTGCAGATCGAGAATCATCAACCCCAAATCGGTACCAACCCACAGGCATTTGTTTTGATCCTCGACAATAGAAAATATGATATTGCCCACGAATGAAGAATGTTTCCCTTTGGGCAGATCGAACGTTTTGAAGGTACGCCCGTCAAATCTGTTCAACCCATTAATTGTTCCTACCCAAATGAACCCTTGACTATCCTGATAAAAACAGCACACCGCATTTACAGCTATACCATTTTCTACAGTATAGTGCCTAAACCGCAGGTTCGGAGCCGCCGCTACATCAAAAAATGAAAACGAATAAAGTAGCAATAACCATCCGAATAATCTCATACGTGATCTATTACAATTCAAACAAAGAGAGATAACACACCCGAATAACCATCCTTATAAGACCGAAGCAAATAGCAGGAAAATCAGCTGCCGCATTTAAGAGTATGCAGCAGCTAATTAAATCATGAAACTGCTAAAAACCTATTTTTTTCTAACAACACCTGCAAATCCTCCTCCAGGAGCCAACTTTACATTCAACATTCTATTGGTAGGGACTGCAATAAGCACCTTTTTATAATCAGAAGCAGTCCTATCCGCATTTACACCATCTTGGAAAGCCTCTACTTCATAATCACCTTCTCCTAAAAATGATAGATCGAGGGTAATATTTCGTTGATCCCAATTAGTAATTGCCCCAACATACCATGTTCCATCCTTTTGACGGGCAGTCGCAATATACTCTCCCACCTTTCCATCTATAGCAACAGTTCTATCCCATACGGTAGGCACCTTGGCGATAAACTCGGTACATTCGGACTCGCGCATATAGCTTGTTGGGGTATCGCACAACATATTGAAGGGCGATTCGAAGACCACATAAAGCGCCAGTTGATGGCTGCGGGTACCTTGACTCATAGGTTCGGTGTATATAGGCTGGTAGTTTGCCTTTGTAGCATTACGCATGGCACCTTGGGTGTAATCCATTGGACCTGCTACCATACGAATGAAAGGGATGGTAGCATCGTACTTCACCTGATCTGTTGTCGTGGGCATCCACTTCATTTGCTCCAGTCCAGCAACACCCTCAAAGTTGATAACGTTGGGATATGTTCGCTGTAGCCCGGTAGGCTTGTATGCGCCGTGGTAGTCAATCATCAGCCTATGACGGGCAGCAACCTCGGCTAGGCGATAGTAAAAATCGACCACCTTTTGGTCATCCCTATCCATAAAATCGACCTTAAACCCCTTAACTCCCATATCAGCATAGTGCTTGCACACCTTCTCCATATCCTTATCGATGGCAGCATAGCCTGCCCATAAAACGATGCCAACATTTTTTGTGCGACCATAATCTACCAGCTCCTTTAGGTTGATTTCTGGAATAACATCCAGCATATCTGCCTTTCCATTTGTTGCCCATCCCTCATCAAGAATAACGTAACTAATGCCATTGGCAGAGGCAAAATCGATGTAGTACTTATAGGTTTGGTTATTTACTCCCGAACGAAAATCAACTCCAGAGATGTTCCAGTCGTTCCACCAATCCCAGGCAACCTTCCCAGGCTTAACCCACGAAGCATCAACAATTCGAGAAGGATCGGCCAACTTATACACCAAATCATTATCGGCCAGCTGGGCGTCATTGGTTGAGATAGCAACCACCCTCCACGGAAACGAACGCGCTCCCTTTGTTTTGGCAATAAATCCGTCATGCTCCTTTACTATGTACTGAAGGTTATTATGCCCGCCCTGAATCTCTGTCTTGGGATACGACGCAAAAGCACCGCTCAACTTGGTCGCTCCTTTTTCTCCCTTTAAAAACAGGCCGGGGTAGTCCTCTAAGTTCGACTCTGTGATTACCATTTTCTTGCCATCTTCCAAAGAAACTAGCACAGGAGTAATCATCAACTTCTTCGAATCTACAGCACTTAACATGATATTATCGTAGTAGCTTTCAAACGAAGTGTAGCACTGCTTCTCTATTTCGTTGCCATAACCATCCTTACGGGAACGAACGTATGGAATATAGGCTGCATGATCTCTATCGAAACAGAAGTTAGCCTCCTCGTTTACCACTTTGATATCTCCCTTTTTTGCTGTTATAAAACGGTAGGCTACACCATCGTTGTAGGCTCGAAATTGTAGGCTAAAACCATTTTGAAAAGTCAACGTCATCTCGTTATACTGATCGACAATTTCTTTTCTTTTATAAATTGGAGTAGCAATTACTCCGCTATAGCTCACACTCGCTACTTTTTTCAGGGTTGGGTTTCCACCTAACACCTCTCCAGTTGACAATGTCATTGAAATTGGAGAAGAAGAAAGCACTACTGTGTTTTCATGATTTACGGAATAGGTAACCTTTTCCTTTTCAATCTCAATCTTTACACATATTTTGCTATCTGGGGATTTTACATCGTAACTTTTTTGCGAAAATGCAGCCAAGCTAGCCGCCAAAACAAACAGGAGCATATTAAACATCTTTACCATATTACCTAATTTGGTTGATTTTACTTTTTATAAGGCTTTACCTCTGCCACCACCTTTTTCCCTTTTGCAACTGGCAACTGCACACTGCTTATTTCAGCACCATTCAACTTTGAATATGCTGCCTTCGCTGGTTTACCATTAAGATAGATTACGTTGAAATGCCCGTAAAAACGGAATTCACAGCGCAAATCCTTACTTCCAAAAAGGTGAGCCAACGTTGTTTTGTTACGACCTTCATGCAGCAAGTTTATCGTATGAGTTCCGATTTTTAGGCCATTAACACCCAAGGTGGAAACCTCCTCTGGTAAACGCGAAACGACAGCTACTCCATCGTTAATTGCATCAGGTTCAACTCCCATCATATTCTCCACAACATTGCTGATAAAAGTGTACGAAACCTCCGGATAGTCGCCATTAAGACCGGCTTCATCAACAATATGCTTATCATTTAAGCGATTAATAATCGTCTTAGTCCACTTCCATCCATCTTCCACCCGATTGTAAGGAAAGAATAGGTCAGGGAGATAGGTGATCGACTCAATGTTTACAGGAACCTGATATTCGACATTTAGGCTTTTGGCCACAAAATCGGCATACTTATCGCTTTTTTCGCCATTATAGGAAAGCTGTTTAAGAAGAACAAAGAAGCTCGTTTCTCGTCCAAAGCCCTTTAAATATGTACCATCTTTAGCGCGACCTCTAGAAAAAATTTGATCACTATTTAAACACCACTCGTCGTTAAATATTTGCTTCAGCTGGTTGGCACGCCTCAAATACGCCTCCGATTCAGCCATTTCCCCTTTTATAGCCAACATTTTACCGTAAGCCAAAAGCGCCTGATACTGGCAAGAGAGCCCATCGGCAGCCTCAACGTACGCCAGCTTATGATCTTCGTTGTAGGTAGCTACACCCTTGAAAATACGACCAGAGCCATCACCTTCTGCAATGCCGTTTGGAATGATACTGTCATGAAGGTTTATGAATTCAGTCACCGCTTTGGTGCAATAGGTCCAAATTACAGGATCGTTAATCAGCTCTTTGTTTCCCGTCCATAGAAGCTGCTTGTAGGTCTTCTCTACTAATTCGAAGGTTGCAGGCACCTCACGTACAAAACTTTGATCACTGCGATAGTCTAACTTATAACAGCTGCCATCAAAGTTTATTGCCCACAACGGATACCACTTCTTATCCTCATTAGCCGATTGGGCAAATGCTCTGAGCATCTCCAAGTTTTCCCGATCTAGCCCCAACAGATGAGCACCAGCCATCTGATGGCAGTAGTCGCGCGAATAGAAAGCCGTACGATGCGGGTAACCCGCCCAATAACAGGGCATGTATGCAGCATCTCCATCACCCTTACCATATTCCGATTTATTTAGCACACCTCGTTGTCCTGTCATAACGTACGATCGTGCCTTTGATTTTGCCCAGCTAAAGGTACTTTCAAGCATTTTATTAGATGTGACTATCTCTATGTCTGAATTCTGAGCTTTAAGCATACTCCCCAAAAAGAGAAGTATGCTTAAAAAACACAGTTGTCGTAATCTCGTTTTCATCTGCTATCTAGTTCATGGTTTTCCGTTAGTATAACTATCACCCTTATCCTACAACCTTTCTAAGTCGATTGAAATGGATTCTTTTGGCGCAATTTCTCTCCTAAATTCTTTTCCATTCTCTATTTTTACAAGTACGCTTAACAAACTTCCCTTGCGTGCAACCTCAATATCCATACAGGTGCCAAATGCCATTATACGCCGTAGATTCATAAAACTGCAAGAACTAGGCATTTGAGGAGTTAGTTCGAACGTTTTAAACCCAGTAGGTCTTATACCAAACATACCCTCGGTAATTATTCGACAGTACAAGCCGCTCTCAGCCGAAAGGTGGCGCTGATTTCCTTCGGGATACGCTTCGATGGCATAAGGTACGTGCTCACCTAATAATCGTTTCCCAGAATAGTAGGATAGGTACTGTGCTGCTTTGTCAGCCTCTCCTGAGGCAAAAATACCCCGAAGGGCATACAAGGTTGATCTATCCCAAAAAGTTTCGCTACCAGCTTGAGTTAATAATCCATTATCTGTCCATAAGCGAGGTGAGAAGAGTGCTTTTATGGTTGCATCCTTTTTATCGAAAATACCCACCGTTAGAGGAATACAAATCCAGGAACGTAGCACATCATTATCCTTATAGTATCTGTATGTATCAAACCCTTCAACCGGACCTTTAAAATAATTATTGATTGCCTTTCTAAGTCTAGCAGCCTGCTCCTGGTACGCCGCAATTTGGGAGGATGGCGTTCCTATTTGTTTACCCAGATAGGCCGCAGATACTAATGCATCGTAATAAAGAGAGGAGGTACAAAGGTTTGCTTTACCGGCGGGGAACCGTCCTTCCAACTCATCGGAGTCGGAATCGACGACACCATCACTATTTAGTTTCCTCTTACAAAACTCCAAACACCATTCAATTAAAGGCCATAACTCCTGAGCCTCCTTCATATTACACCGAACCAAAGCGTACCTCGAAGCACCATATGCAACCATTGCGGCATCCCCCCGATCTCCTGCACCATTCCATATATCGGTACCTTCGGCTATAATTGAGCTAGGAATCGGTTGATACTGCTTGTTGATGAAGCGAGCAAACTGCCGGTAAGCATTTAATGCAGATTCATTCCCGTAGCTATAGCCTAAAAAAGGAAAGAATGGTCCAACATACTCGGCCTGATCGTTTGCCCAAATTGCGGCATAGTATGATTCTCCGCCAGGCCCATGCAGAGGTCCACATTTTGTTTGGTATATACTCTCGCTAGCCCTAACCTTTGCAAAAGAAAACATAGTATTTAATACCGAATCAGGCGTTTCAAGTACCAAATTCTTTCGTAAATCCGCCACTAAAGACTTCCGCTTGGCAATCTCATCATCAACATTTACCTCTTTCCTTGGTTCGTCATGCTTGTATCCCATAAAATAGGCTCCAAATCGAACTTCCTCATTGGGTATAAGCACTTTACTTCCAACTCCTACAATCTTAGATACAAGCGTATAGCTACCATCAACACCCTTAAGCGAATCTGTGCCAACAACAAACTCTCCATAGGGAATCTCTATCGTCAAGTTCTTACTACTCCTGTTTCTGATTGTATAGCTCTCGCAGAACGCAGGAAGCGTTGTGGAAGGGCACATCTCTCGAACCAGCTCTAGCTTTACATTTTTGGGTAAAGCGAATTCGCTTTGCACCCTTAAAGTACCACCAAAACGTATTTCTTTTACCCGTTCGCTATCTAAAGAATATCCGTTTACCGTAATGCTTTTTATAATATTCCACGCCTGTCTCCTCATTAAGCTAGCATGGGTATCATTGGGAATTGTCCTAAGCATAGGCCAAACAAGACTTCGGTTAAGCATAAACGAACCATCCTTTTCGACACCATACCGCAAAACGACCGATATACGTTTCCCGCTCATCTCAACATGATCGAAATGAGGTGTTCGACCATTTATTGTCCAAGCAATATTACCATCTTGTGACAGATGCCATCTTGAATCGGAGATTTGCATAGCCCTTACTAAGGGAGAAAGGCATATCATCCCAGCAACTAAAACATATCTAAAAAAATTCATTCTACCTCTCTTATTGTTTACCACTAAGGCATAAAGTACCAACTTGACAACTTGAGTTCAATTTATCTAAAAAGCATTAAACACGCTGAGTAAATCTATTAGCATACTAACGTCCTCCAACAGCCGTTTTTCGAACCGAATTGTTTAGCAAAGCCTCTGGACCTATACCAAAGTAGCCGACTCCATTTTTACCAACAACCTTCCCTGCCATAAAGTCTTTATACCAACCTAGCCAAGGGAAGGTATAGCCATATATCTCGGCAGCATGAACCCGTAAACCATCACCTGCAGGTATAGGCAGATTATATCCCAGCGATGAAAAGTAGCTCTCACCTACAGTATGAAGCCATTCATGAAGAAATATACCAGGATCGGTAGATTTGTAGTAACCAATTTTATCCTGAATAGAGCGGCCTACATCAAACTTTACAATTACATACCCCGTTTTCTCAACTTCTCTTAACGGATCACACCACCCCAAACCAAAATAATTCCCAATATGGGAAATGGAGCCTTCCTGCTGCCTAAAGAAAACGAAAACACAATCGTACTGACCAGGCACTATAGCAGAGATCTTAGCTCGTATATTTTCGAAAGGAATAATCTGGTTGCTGCCCGACTGAATTAGCGAAACGGGATCCTTTATGTCCAATCGCTCAACATCCCAACGGGTAACTCCATACGAGTACTTCTCAAAATGCTCAGCAATGCTCCATTTAAAAAAATCATATGCAGCATTCAGGTCTTCGGTAGAAAAATGAGTGCTTCCACCATTGGGATTAACCGCGTCATAAACACCTATCCATAATGCTTTCCATGTTCTAGGAGCAGGAATGTCTGCCGTTGTCATCTTTATAACGGTATCCTTTGCGACAACGGCTTCCTTTCGATAGTATACAGATGCAGACGCATCTCCAACACTTATAGTGTGCAATCCCTTGCCCACCGCTATTTTCCCAGGAGCGACTTTCCCCGTAAATTTTCCATCTAAGTAGATATACCCAGTAGCTCCAGACTCTAATGAAACCGACACACTAGGCATAACATTAAGTTTTATCATATCCTGTGCTTTACTACATCCGCAAAGGATTAAAAAGACAACCATTTGGAGAGATACTCTCATTGTTTAAATGTTAATTAGGAAGATGCACTTTATGAATTTAGGCTGGTTAAGGTATCCCGACAGCAATGCTGCCAGGATACCGGCCAATTTCTAAACCAACAAACTACTAATTATATCCAGGATTTTGAACCAAAAGAGGATCACGCTGCATCTCAGTTCGTGGGATTGGGAACAGGTAATTCTGCGGGGCTAAGAATTTACGATCTTGATACATTTTATCAACATTCCCAATCGTATAAGTTTTAACACCAGTAGAAGGATTTTTTACAATATTTATTCGACGAGCAGGCTTGTTTTCTGTCACTTCTGCAATTTTCCATCGGCGCACATCAAAGAAACGATGATCCTCGAAAGCAAGTTCGATCTTACGTTCGTGCTGAATTGCCTTCAGCAAATCAGCTCCCGAAGCGGTGACATCTGGAAGTATTCCAGATTTTCCTCCTCGAGCTCGTAATCTGATTTTGTTGACATACTCCTGAGCAACCCCTTCGTGTCCCAAATTAAACTCTGCTTCAGCATAGTTTAGGTAAACCTCTGCTAGGCGCATAAATATCCAAGGCTGAGACGATGCTACACTCCAATTTGTGGAAAGATTTTCGTTCATAAATTTGCGGATAGAGTAGCTTGTCTTAGAACCATTCCAAGCACCAATGGGCGATTTTTCGCTGTCAATCCCTTGAGTGCCATTAGGAGATGTCCAAAACTCGACCTCACGCCCGCGGAACTGCTGCCCATCACAAACAACAGAAGCATAAAAACGAGGATCGCGATGCTCCCACGGTGTGGAATGAATTCCATCAGCGGCAGCATACTGTGCGGCTGTAGGCATGGTACCATCTTCCATCTCGTAGGAATCCACCATATCCTGAAGAATACAAGTGGTTGACCACCCTCCATAACCATTAGGAGAGTTACTCATATCTGCATTTGTTCCAAACTCGGAAGTATACTGCCTCATAAAAATAATCTCTGAACTTTTAGGATTGAGAAATAATCCGCTATAGTCAGGATCTAGATTATAAGCAAGAGCACCGCTCTCATCTTTTAAATCGATTACCTCCTTAGCAGCATCAGCAGCAAGCTGCCATTTTGTTTTGTCGTTGCTCGGATTAAACTGTGGGCTTGCAGCGTAAAGCAGCATTCTAGCTTTAAGGGCCAAAGCGGCACCTTTGGTTGCTCTACCCAAATTGTTTGCCGAATACTTTGCAGGAAGTAGCTTTGCAGCCTCAGTACACTCATCTACAATAAACTTTACGCACTCGTCGTAGGTGTTGCGCTTTAGTGACATATCTCCATCCAAAGCAAACGTTTTAATAATTATAGGAACACCACCGTAGCGCTTCACCAGCTCGGCATAGTAGAATGCACGAAGAAACCTCATCTCTCCTATGAGCCTAGTGCCGTTACTCATCGATTGTACTTTGCCAATATTATCGAAAAAAATATTGCAATTCTTTATCACAGTATAGTACTGCGACCAGCAATCGTAGTTATTCATTAAATCAGGCGAAAGCTGACCGTTGTTAAAGAACCACAAATTAAAATTTGCGTGATTGCACATTGTTTCGTCACAAACAAAGCGCATTGCTGCCGACCCCCAGCCGGTGCGCATCTCGGTATATCGAGTATTTACGTAAGTTTCAGCCATTGTTGGATCTGAGAAAACATTGGCCTCCGAATATGAATCCAACGGATTGATATCGAGAAAATCGCTACACGACGCTAAGCCACTCACCAGCAGAAGCGAAAGTGCGATCTTTACTATTCCTTTTTTCATGATTATTCCTATTAAAGGGACTTAAAAACTTAAACTTACTCCTGCGGTATAAATACGCTGCTGCGGATAGTACATTCCTGCAGTATTGGTACCCTCCGGGTCTAGGAGCTTAATCTTGTCGATGGAGAAGAGGTTAAAACCACTAACGTATACGCGAATGTTCGACATCTTTAGCTTACTCGCCAAATTGGCTGGAAGAGTATAGGCTACCTCTACATTCTTTAGTCTGATAAAAGAGGCATCCTTTAACCAAAAGTCAGAATCTCGAGTATTGATGTAGTCATTCTTCGTGTCAAATGCTCTTGGATATTTTGCATTAGGCGTTTCGGTTGGTGATATCCATCTGTTATTGTAGTAGTCAACATCAATATTGAATCCCAATGGGCGAATCAGCTGCCTTGCTCTTGCCTGTCCTTGCCAAAGCATATTCAGCTCAAATCCTTTCCACGAAGCGCCCATATTGATACCGTACACAATCTCGGGGATATTTCCCATATGAATACGAGTTCTATCGTCTTCTGTGATTTTACCATCTCCATTTACGTCGAGATACTTAATATCTCCTGGTTTAGTTCCCTGAAAGTGAGGCGTTGCATCAATTTCTGCTTGGGTTTGGTAAATGCCATCAGACTTATAGACCAACCACGAATCCATCGAATAGCCGGTCCTCTTTTGCCACTCGGGAGTAGACGCAGCCTCATCCATAAAATGGACATTGTTTTTCACGAAGGTAAAGTTGCCTCCAGCATGATAGTCAATGCCGCCTACCTTATTGCGATACATCAACTCTACTTCAATCCCGCTGTTTGATATCTTTGCAATATTCTGATCAGGAAGCGTTATCCCTGTATAGAGAGGAATTGATGCCTGCTTTTTAGCAAGAATGTGCGTACGCATCGAATAGAAGTATTGAGCATCGAATGTTAGGTTATTCCCAAAAAACGATGATTCAAAGCCAACATTTTTGGTGTCTACCTCTTCCCATGTGATTGAAGTATTTGCGACTACACCTGCTGTAAAACCTTGCAAACGAGAAGGACTTTCTCCAAATACGGCTCCAGAACCCAAATTAAATGTGCTCAAGTATTGAAATGGTAAAACACGGTCGTTGCCCAGTTTACCCCAAGATGCTTTCAGTTTGAGGTTGCTAATAAAGGAGAGGTTATCTTTAACAAACGATTCTTCCGAGATTCTCCAGCCAACTGATACTCCGGGAAATACTCCCCAGCGGGTATCCTTAGGGAAATTTTGTGACCCATCGTAACGTAGAGTAAACTCTGCAAGGTAACGATCCTTAAAAGAATAGTTTGCTCGTCCAAAATAGTTTTGTCGAGCCGAAATAGAAGCCTTACCATCATTTGTTTTATTAACCTCACCACCTGCAAAAAGGTAGGGTACACTACCACTCAAAAAGTTTTCACGATAGCCATAGATATACTCACCCTCAACCTTATTTTGCTCGTAGGCGGCAAATGCACTTACAGCATGATCGCCAAAACGCTTATCGTAAGCCAACCTAAGGTGATAAGTTGTACTTCGGGATTCGCTACTACTTTGATTCAAGGAACGTTTTCCTCCATTGGTTTGAGGACGCTCATTTACATATGAGTCTGTTGCAACATCATAATAGTAGGCATCCCATTGATCGTTAAAGTTTTTATAGCGATGAAAATTCATATCAATTGCTCCGTAACCAGACACGGAGAGTCCATCCACAATCCAAGGCAGCTTCAAATTAAACCCCACCTTAGTATTGTAAAAGTTATCCTTCACCTTCACAAATCCAGTTACACCAGTATTCAGCAATGCAAGATTATTTCCACCTTCGATACCTGGACCTGGTAATCCATTGGGATAGTAGTCGTACAGGTATGGATAGGCATGGTAGGCTTCCCACATGATAGAACCAGCATCCCAATCCGACTGATTACGATCTTCCTCTCGCTGGGCTAATTCCAAATTTACGGTAAGATTTTTCGTGATCGTTGCATCTAAATTTGTACGAAATTGCGTTGTGGTAAAATTCTGATTGGTATTTCTAAAGCAAGGTTCCTGATAAAGATATCCTCCAGAGAAAAAGTACCTCACATTTTCGTTACCGCCTCTAACCGATAGTGAATGCTGAGTTTGCGGCGCATATGGGCGGAAAACCACCTTCATCCAATCCGTGCTCGTATATAGACGCCTATCAATTGTTCCATCTAAATACCCATTTTTCAGTTCCTTAAAACCAGCTATCAAATCCGAATTATAGTCCATATACTGATACGCATTCATTAGATGAGGCGTACGAGTATTCTGAGAAACACCATAGCTGCCATCGTAGGTAATTGTTGGCTTTGAGGTAGAACCTCGCTTGGTGGTTACCAGTATAACTCCATTAGCGGCTTGGGCTCCATAAATAGCTGCTGACGCATCTTTTAATACAGTGATCGACTCTATATCGCTAGGATTTAAGCGCTCAAAACCACCCCGATTGGCAACCCCATCTATAACATATAGCGGACTATTGTCACCTGTAGTACCCTTACCTCTAATATAAATCTCAGAATAGTCACTTCCAGGTTGTCCCGAACGGTTATTTGCAATCACACCTGGCATTCGCCCCACAATGGCATTCGATAGGTTGGGCGTAGCCGACTGCTTCATATCCTTACCTGTTACTGAAGTAACCGACCCTGTAACGGTAGTCTTACGCTGCGTGCCGTAGCCCACCACCACCAGCTCGTTCAAACTTGCATTTTTTTCTTCTAGCTGAATCACCAAAGGAGCGTTAGAAGTAAAAGCAACTTCCTTAGCAACATAGCCAACGAAACTCACGACAAGCACTCCTTCCTTTTTAGTACTATTCAAGATGAATTTACCATCAACATCGGTAGATGCTGCCACATTAGTCCCTTTAACAATCACGCTAGCACCAATAATGGGCTCCCCCTCTTTATTGGAAACTACACCACCAATCTTCATCCCCTGCTGCACAGCATTTGCTGATGCTGGTAGCGCAGCACTTACAGGCAACGAGAGTAGTCCATTTGCAAGTAGAAGTAACGCAATAACCTTTACCCACCTTCCTTTACTTAAAGGTCGATAAACATTGCCCCTTCTTAAGCAGAACACGTTTTTCATAAATTCCCAGTTAGGTTTACATTTAATAAAAGACTCTTAAATCTGCCAACTAAGCGCCATAACTATCCCGTTAAAGGCTCCTCATCACATCCGTGATGTGCCCACATTTCTCATTGAAAAGGCGGATATAGCGCGAGTAATTGCAAGATTTTTCGATGGAAAAAGTAGTATTAGGCTGAGGTTAACGATGGAAAAGGCGTACATTAAAATGAAAAAAGCGTACGAATATCAAGAGCATTCAAAGTATATATATTCCTATAAATATGAACATTACTAGCAAATCAACTCATTTACCAATCCAACATGTAATAAAACAGGCGTCAATCCAATCGCATTTTGTAAAACTTTCTTGATTGTCGAATGTCTTGCTCTACCTTTCCCGATACTGATCAGCTGTGCGATAAATTGGCAAAACATAAAAAGAAGTACAGCTGGACTCTTCCACTAAAAGGGAAGACCCTAGGCCAGCTTCTCTCTGAAACCAACCAGAGAAAAGCAGGACTAGGGCCTTTATACAAAAATTATCTAATTCTGCGTTAACCTAAACATTAAGATATCATGAGAAGCAACCACCCCTGTAATATTCTTATTCGTGTTCCCTACATTTTTATGCATCCATACATCCCTAACCGTATAGGTTCTATCCGTCGAATACTTTGATTTAAGCATTTCCTTAACATTGTAGCTAAGCTTATAAGGAGCCAAAGATCTATTGAAGAAGCAGATTGCATATTCATCTTTGCTCAATGGCTTTACCCAAACTTCAAAATCGCCATCGTCCTGAATTTTTACAGCAGACTTCCCCAGCGAATCTTGATCTATCGCAATTAGCTCCTTGTTGGTGAGAATCTCCTTAACCTCGCTGGTCATAGAACGCAAATCATTCCCAGCCATTAAAGGGGCCGCAAGCATACACCATAAGCTGAAATGTGCTCTCGACTCGCTCATGGTTAGATGGGTATTCCCAACCTCTAGCATGTCGGGATCGTTCCAGTGATCAGGACCAGAATACTCGCTTAAATTGGCCACCCTATCCAGTAGAACGGTAAAGCCCGCATTATTACGGCCATCCACGCAATCCCAGCAATCAACAATATCGTCGGTAGTTCGCCATAGATGCCCCACATTGCTAGCCCATAGCCATGGCTTACTATAGCCCCATTCGCAAATGCTAAAAATCATCGGACGACCAGCCTTGTAGATTGCATCACGCATGATGGTATACGACGACTGTGCATCCTGAGTCGAGGTAAAACACCAGTCATACTTCAAGTAATCGACATCCCAGCTGGCATAGCTTCGTGCGTCCTGAAACTCGTACCCTCGGCTGCCAGGCCTTCGCTGGCAAGTTTGCGTACCTGCGCAGGAGTATATCCCAAACTTTAATCCTTTAGAATGAATGTAATCTGCCAAAGCCTTAATTCCCGAAGGGAACCGTTCCAGATCGGGAATAATGTTTCCAACACTATCGCGCCCAATCTGCCAGCAGTCATCAATTACAATGTAGGTGTAACCAGCATCCCTCATGCCAGAGCTAACCATAACATCCGCCACCTCCTTAATTTTCTTTTCATCTACGTCGCAGGCAAACTTATTCCAGCTATTCCAGCCCATAGGGGGCGTTAGCGCTAACTTTTCGAACTTCTGAGCCTGCAACGTAAAGGCTGCAAAGCAAAAGGATAAGACCAAAACCAATCTCATGATACTTTTTGTAAAGATTAAACTAAAGATGAAGCTGGGCTCAGCAAAGCATTACAAGCTCGAGCACCAACCCTGCAACTAAAGTAGCACCTGGAGCACGAGCAAAATGAAAAAAACTAGCGAATAAATGATAGAATCGTACAAAATGAAGGGCGACGATCTCGCAGAAAATCGTCGTAAAAACGCCGATTTAAGGGATGTATTTCAAGAGATTACCACCTACTTATCTAATCCTTGCGCTTGACGGGTCTATGGCCGAGCTCATCCCAAATGAATTTTACACGCTGCAACCTGCAATCTTAGAATTGACCGAGATGGTCAGCCCACAAATGCCAGAAGCCACCCTACCATTCCATAGTAGCCTCAATTAAGATGAAAAAGATTACTACCAGCTAGATTAGGCTGACTGGTGTCCTAATAAAAGGGAGAAAAACGTCGAGATTAGGTTCCTTTTCTCGACTAAAGAAAGAGCAACGACACCCGCTACTTACCCTTGCGTGGTGCTTCGTTTACCTCAAACCCATACTCGGTAAGCTTTTTCGGATGGTTGGGGTGAAGGGCGTTAACCACATCGCGAACCGAGCGGACAAACACCTCCACTCTCTTCGCTTCTAGGTTACGACGCTCGGTCATCTCCTCACTCAGACGACGCAACTCATCGGCCCGTTCAGCATACTCCCGGAGGTTGGCTATAGATTCTTTTACCTCCTCCTTTACAAGCATTGTAATATCAGAGCTGCCGTTGTCTGCAGCATGCTTTGCTAGGATGTTTTCGCCAAGGCTGCTTAGCTTTAAGGGATCGTAGGGAATGATTGTTCTCATAGGCTCTACTTTTATAATGTTTAAAAATTTATTTTCAAAGCACTACCTTCAAATATAACACATTAAGCATTGTAGAGTAAAGTATTTACAGCACAAATTCCATTTGTATTCACAATAAATAACATTTAAAAAAACAGATACACAATATATTTTTCCTACCACAAATAGTACCATTACAGACCCAACAACCACCATTCAGTATTCTAATACAGGTATCTGACAAAAATGCCATTTTTATGCATTATAAAACCATTTAAAAAATTCAAGAATGACCTTTTATCACGAGGTAATCATACTATAGCATGAACAAGTGATTTTCTAACATCAATAGCAATTTCCCAACATTAAAAAAGCACTTTTACACGTCCAAAAATACCTTTTTATCTTTCAAAACCTATCTGCCAACATCATAAAATCACCTTCGAATGTGCAAATCTTCCTTTCTAGTAAAAAATTGATTTTATTGGCTTAAGAGAATCCAACTTTGTCATAAAAGAATAGCATCTCCAAAGCAGTCTTTTATACTTTCCCTCACGATCAGCCGGCAAGCGTCTGACAGCTTCTTTCAGAAACAAGCGTAGGCACCATCTTAACTTGAGCAGCAAAAGGGGATTTAAATAAAAAAGGGGGCCGAATGCAGCAACGCAACTCGTCCCCCAAACAAAAATGTTTAAATCTAGGTTAGTTTAATATAGTTATAGTACCAGTAGCATCGGTAGCCTCCACAGAACCGACATCGGAACCATTTACCTGAATTGAGTAGCTTCCGCTATTACTTTTGGGAGGATATACCCGTAATATTTTCCCACTTTTTGCCTTAACCGTAAACACTACGGCATTCTTACAGTTCGAGAGGGTCACAACCCCACCGCTAAAAGCCATTGTTCCCTTGGAGAATCGAGCAGAGCTGCTGTAAAGGTCAACGGTATTATCCTGTATAAACTGTACGGGTTGCAATGGCTTGGCATACTTCCGACCCTTTACGTAAGCAATGGCGGCATCGATGCTTGCCTGGCTAACAAGAAGGTTGTATGAGCTGTAATCGTCGATAGTTGCGCTGAATGGCATTAAAAGACCCCACTGGGTAAAGAAGTCGGTCAAATCGGTCTTAGTGATATCACAACATTTTTTATAGAATTCGAGATGGCAGGTGTTGATATCGGGATTCGGCTGATTCCTCAATGTTTCGAGCAAATCTTTATAGAAGTCGGTATATCCGTTTACATTGGAGAAGTACAGCTGCAGCTGCCAAAAAGGGACGAGCTTACAGAATACATCATCGTCTAAGAAATGGTTATGCCCATCGTTCTTAAAGAATCTATCGAAGGCGCTTTGGTAACGTGTTAATCCACCACCGAGATCCTCGTCCTGAATTCGGGAGCTGGAAAGGCCATTGTATAAGGTTTGCATATAGAGCGAGCAAACGTTATTCGTAACCTCGGTAAGCCCTGGCCATAGGAAGTTCGGACGCAGCTGATTTACGTGCCCAATTTCGTGAGCGGGTCCCCAAATGCTAGCACCTTTTAGCTTAGCTACGGAGTTCAGCTCTTTTGTGGTTTCGACCTGATATCCAGTATAACCATTGGTTGCGTACATATAAGCTGATGGATCTACCACCGCCTTGATATACATCCTAGTTTTATGCATTTTGCCATACTTTACCAACCCCATAAACTCCTGCTCCTTATAAACAATTTCGTCCCACGTTTTTATGTAATCGGCAATCTCCGAGTTGCTCAAGCTACGAAGCACCTCGGCAGGAAACGTTACCACAGAGTAGTCTCCCTTTAAATCGAAGAAAGAGGTTGCAGTATTATTTATCATCCTATACCAGTCGGAAGGATTTGACGTCTTTAGATCAAAGTATCCATTAATGAAGCTACGTGCAAAAAAGACCTTCACCTTAGAGTCTGCGCTACTTTGGTATACTAGGTAAACCAAACCAGGAGAGCTAGGCTTAAATTTATTTACACCTGGTCGCAACGGATAGTCGGTAAAGGTTAGGCCGTTATCGTTATGGTTAACCACTCTGGCCGTTATTGGAGCCACCGGACCCCCCCCAACAAAGGCATACACATCGCTGCTAGACGAAACATACATACCTGTAACATTATCCACAAAGCCATAGGTGTTAGTCTTATTTTGCTGCGCAGAAATGCTAGGGTCTGGGTAGGATTGGCATTCGACAATGCGGCGAGGATCGATCTTTTTGTCAAATACAGACAAGCCAATATTGCGCAATGCCGTATCAGCAATCGCTGCTATCGAAGCTCTAGTAACACCAGGCTTAACTTCGGTACAGCTTCCATCCGTAAAAAAGTTAACAAACTTAGCCTTATTCAAATTGGTTTGCCAACATTCTATTTCAGCTAAGCTGATAAACCTATTCCTTTCGCTTTCACCGCCACCATCGGTTTTGGTAACAACCACCTTTACCTTTGTTGGTTTGCTAATACTTTTGGGTAAAGTAATAATCCCAACAGAATTTATGCTAGAAAAATTAAAATCTGTAGCCTTTACAAATGTTTCGTTATCCCTTGTCGACACCCAAATTTCGCCTCCAATAATTGCTCCATTCGAGCCACCATCACCTCGAGGAACCAAATAGATGTAATCCAGCCTACTCGCATCCGACTTCAACGTAAAAATAAACGACTGGGGAAGCGTTATTCCGCTCCATGACGAGTGGTAAATAGTTTCCTTACTCTTGTCGTACGCATTAGACAATGGAGTTCCATCTTGTCCCTGAGGCCCTGCAGCCTCAGTAACAACCAGCTTTATATCGTCGGCATAATTTTCGGTCTTACCCGGAATTATGGGGCTTTCGTTCCTTCCATCTATGATATCGGACGATTTAGAGCAGGACGAAAAAAGTAGCATAAAAACAATGAGCAAAAAAAGTGATTTCCCTTTTTGTAGCAGCTCTTTCTTTAATGACAACCGGCTATATAGTGCAGGTATTATGCAGGTATTATCCATCTTTCCCTATTTTATGTTTTAGTTTTGATATGACATTCACCACGTTTTGCCAAATGGCTATGATCCATCGGCATCCTGTGATTTTTAACTCGTTGATTTAAACCTATAGGTACGGTTCCCTCTCCTATTCCATACGAGATTAAGAATGGCTAACCGTACCCGAGGTTTGTTGGGAAAACTATTTATACTTCGCTTCAGCTTCAGCTTCCAAATCAGTAAAACGCTCGGCCATAAAATAAACAGCTAGCTCGGATAGATGGGTGTAGACATCCATAGCTTGGGTACCCACAATCCTAATACGAAAAAACTTAGACTGATAGTTTTTGTCAAACGGAAGTATTTGCTCCTTATTCTGAGGTGCCGTTGGCAAATTATCTTTTGATTTCCAAACAGTCACCCAGCTCACACCATCAGTGCTAGTCTGCAAATCCCACTTATTAGGACGAGAACTTTCATCTCCATTTTGTCTGAAGAAGTATCGAATACCGCCAATTTTAGCAGGTTCCTGAAAATTAATTTGAACCCAGTGAGGCAGCGGAGCCACCACTGAAACACTCTCATCCCAAGCCGTATGCCAAAATGTACTAATGTTACCATCAATCAAATTTTCCTTTGGGGCCTCGGGATCTTGCGTATAGGTATCAAGCATATCAGCCTTTAAAACCACAGGCGTTTTTTTATCAGAATCGTAGGTTACGACAGTTGGACGTTTAATAGGCTTTGTTACGGGGGAGATGATCGTTTTTCCTCCAACCATATTGGCATTAAAAGGTTGCACCTCGAAGATGTAATCCAACTTATTAATCAGCCCTGTGATGGCAACAGAGTCTGAAAATAAGCTCGCATTAGAGGTTATGGTTCTTCCATTTTTCACATATCGTACCTGTACCAATAATGTCTTGGTCGAATCTTCAGGGTAATCCCACTTTACGGTAATGCCCCCGACTCTTGGATACACCCTAACATTCGTAAGATCGGACGGAACTGGAAGATTTTTATCCTCATTCTGACAGGTGCAAAGTAGCATAAAAGCAGCAGCTCCTGCATATAGTAATTTTTTCAGCATGGTGTCAAATTGTCAATTAGTAACCCGGATTTTGAACTAGCTTTTCGTTGTTGTTAATATCTCCCTGAGGGATTGGCATTAGGTAGTTGGCTGGAGTTCTAAACAAGCGCTGCACTTCAATAACCGTTGGCTTGAAAAACTCGTCGTCAGTATTGCCGTAAATATTCATGCCCATAGGCTTACTCCCAAGATATTTATCGGCAACCATCCAGCGCCTAACATCCCAAAAACGATGATTTTCAAGATACAGTTCAATGGTTCTTTCCTGACGAACGATACTCCGTAGGGTTGCCTGATCATCAACATTTGCTCCAGGAACTTTAGCCCAAGCCTCTTCGACTGTAGGAATTCCAGCACGAACTCGAACCTTATTGATATACTCTCTTGCGGTAGCAAAATCGCCACTATTCCCGTACTCTATAAGTGCCTCCGCATAGTTTAGGTAAAGTTCTGCCAAACGAACTACAGGCCACGGATACTGAATTAACCCTGAATTAAGCTGGTCGTATTGAGGGACAACACCCTTTTTATTCAAATAACCAGAAGGCGAATAGTTGTTTACTCTCGGTTCGGCGACTCCCAATCCTTTTATTCCCTGATCGTCTGTAAGCCTAAATTTAACCGTGATAATACGATTATCCCCCCGAACAATCTCATAAGGCCCGTTGTGGTAGGCAATCCAAGCATTAAAACGAGGTTCACGATCCAAATTCTCTTTTAAGGTTGTTAGGGAGGTATTAGGAATTGTAGCTATGCTATACCGATTTTGGTAATCAAATTCTGGATCTTTATCCATTGGAAGGCCATTTTTTGTATAAAACTGCTCAACCATAAAAAGGGTAGGCGACAACCCATTCCAAGCACTTCCAATTCCCCTATCTTGGGGGGTCGATTTATTTTGAAAAGAATAGTACCCCTCTTGCCTCGTATCCGCCCATATTACTTCGCTAGTTGTTTTATCTATAAACGTATAACGAAGCTGATTTTCTACCGGATTAGCAGGCTCGGGCTGATTGCCCTTGTACTTATATAATGCAATACGATTAGCCTCCGCCAGCTGTATTGCCTCTAAGCAAGCGGCAGCAGCTTTCTTCCATTTTTCTTTATCGTAGATGGTACTAACAAGCTTAGCTCCATCCTTATTTACAAGATTGCCATAAAAACTTCCGCCGTTTTGCCCACCTCCATTAAAAAGAGGAGATGCTGCGTATAGTAGCATACGAGCTTTTATCGCTTTAGCTGCTAACTTTGTAGCCCTTCCATAGTACGACTCAGAGGTGTATTTTATAGGCAATTCGGCAGCAGCCTCGTCAAAAAGAGCCGCTATAAAATCAACACATTCATCGTATGGACGCCTATCTGGAAATTGATCCCTGCTGGCATATATGTTAGGAAGCTCCTTGACGATTATTGATGGGCCATAACTCCTAATTAAAAGAAAGTGGTAGTAGGCGATTAGGAATTTCGCCTCGGCCTTATAGTTTAATTTTTCTTCGATTAATAAATCAGGCGTTTTGTCAATGTTTTCTAATAGAATATAACACTGACGAATTCCTCCAAAAAGCGTATTCCAGTAAGATATTACAGGCTTTGAGGCGTTATAATTCCCTTTTGGAAATGCAGCAAACGTCTCATGCTCATAGGGTGTAATAACTTCGTCGGATGTAAACAGATCCAATGAATTTGTACCATCGCGCAATGAAGGAATATATGAATAGCAAGAGTATAAATATCGCTCTGCCGCATTTCTATCTTTGAATGCGCTTTCCTCCGTCGGGCGTTCATCTGGGACTATATCTAAGTAGTTGCAGCTTCCAAACAGCAGAGATAGAAGCGCTATTATGGTTATTCTAAGTTTCATTTTCACCGTTTTTAAAATGTCATCTGAAGTCCAATATTAAATACACGCTGCGTAGGGTAGTTTAGACCATTACCACCTCCTTGCTCTGGATCCCACTCCTTGAATTTAGAGAATGTAAGCAAATTCATGCCATTAATGTAAAGACGAGCAAACTTGAAAGAATATCCTACCTCTGCATTTTTAAGTTTTAGGAAAGAGCCATCCCGCAACCAGAAACTCGAATTTTGAGTATTGTTCCCAGCATCCTTTTTACTAAGCCTTGGATATTTTGCGTAAACATTGGGATTTTCTCGACTCCAATAATCTTCAGCAATAAAATCTAGCACACCTCGTATGTCCGTTGAGCCAAATGGATGAAAATTGCTAATAAAGAAAGAGGTTCTTGCAACTCCTTGGAAGTAAAACGAGCAATCAAAATTTTTATATTTGATGGAAGGCCCAAACCCATATACAATTTCAGGAATGGTTGGGTAGCCCATCCTTACCGCATCATTTGAGTTGATTTGGTTCAAATGATCAATCCTGTTGGTAATGTCTGTATACTTAATATCACCAGGCAGATATGTTCCAAACTGCTGGAGTGCGCTGTTCGCAATTTCGGCATCATCAATAAAAAGTCTCTCGGCACGCAATCCCCAAAGAGCATTAACAGGATGCCCTATTTCTGATAAATTTGGGTATTGAGTAAAAGGAGGTTGGTCGTTTTTTACAATTTCATTATGAGCATAGGTAAATGTACCTTTCAGCGCAATCGACAAATTTCTACTTACCTGCTGATTATAATCAACCGAAAAATCGAAACCCTGATTTTTAACCTCTCCCAAATTTTCAAAAACCGCAGTAGAGGCAGTACCTGTTGAAGCTGGTATTGTTTTTCGTTTAGTAAATATATCCCTTCTGATTTCCCTATAAATATCAAAAACGACATTCAACTTGTTGTAGAAAGAAACATCGGCTCCAAAATTAACCTTCGTTCCAACTTCCCATGTAATATACGGATTTGCAAACCTCTTGTACATAGGACCATTAAACGTTCGATCCTGATTTATTCCTGTTGTAAACCAGATATCCTTATTCTGAAGATCGATATCAGAAAGATAGGCAAATCTATCTCCTCCGATATCATCGTTCCCAACAAGTCCATACGACCCCCTTAGCTTAAGCAGTGAAACGATTGACTTTACCGGTTCCCAATACTTTTCATTGCTAACGATATATCCCGCAGCTATTGACGGAAAAAAACCAAAACGATGTCCCTTTGCAAAATTTTCAGACCCATTATAACCAAAGTTTCCTTCTATGAAATAGCGGTTGTCATAGTTGTAGGTTAAGCGACCTGCAACACCTTGCTTTCTATTGGGCAATGTCCCTATTAAATCATTTTCCTCAAGAATATTTGCGACAAACTCTTCCTGGTTGTAAAGAGCCATTGCTGAAATATTATGCTTCCCGGCAAAAGTTCGGTTATACTCCAACAACCCTTGAAGATAAATCGATCGATCTCCGACACTTGAATTGGTTGTCCCCAAAGAAGGATCTTGTACTGTTCCTATTTTCTCTAAATCATAAGTATACGTCCCATCTGGCTTTAACACTCGATTCGTTGGTGTATACTGGTTGTAACCTCCCGCTCGTTGAGTTGTTGAAGAACTCCAATTTTTAAACGACACTAATCCTTTTAAAGACAAACCTTCTGTAACGAAATCTAACTTCTGCTCTCCATCAAATGTTGCAATTACCGTACTCTGAAAGTTGTTTGTGTACCCCTTTACCATTTCTGCAAATGGATTTTGGAAACCAAAATTATGGGTACCACCCGTTTTCCCTCCCCAGATTGTTTTATCTGAAATAGCCAATCGAGATGGATAACTAATTGGAAAATCTACAGGATTGGCGGCCATCACTAAGCCAAAAAGATCCGACGCATCCATTGCTGGCCCATTATAATCTCGTACCTGAGTGTTAAGTTTTAACGACAACCTAGTCGTGTTCGTTAAATGAGCATTCAGGTTGTTTTGAAAAGAGTAGCGCTGAATTCTAATATTATTCTTGTATGAATTTAAATCATAACTTTTTAAAACACCATTATCAAGGTTAGCAGAAGCGCTCATAAAATAGTCGATCTTTTTACCACCTCCCAATATATTTATGTTTGCATTCTGATTATTCGTAACTTTTTTGAACATTGATTTGTACCAATTCACGTTAGGATACAAGTATGGATCTAACTTATTGCGGGTTCCTTCAATTTTATCGTCACCATACAAAACCTCACCTGTCCCTCTTCCTTGTACTGCTTCGTTGTACATTTCCATAAACTTAACACCTCCTACAAACGAAGGTATTTTTGTAGCCATCGACATGGAGTTTTCCACTCGAATATTGATTCTCGCTTTATCCAAATCCCTACCACTCTTCGTGGTTACGATCATTACACCGTTTGCTCCTCTAGTACCATAAAGGGCTGTGGCTGTTGCATCTTTAAGTATCGAGAAACTTTCAATAACTTCAGGTGCAAGTGCATTTAAATCTCCTTGAGACACGGCAACTCCATCAAGAATAATCAAGGGATTGGTGGCCCCACTAAATGTCGATATCCCCCGAATATAGAAGCTTGATCCGTCTGCTCCTGGTTCACCTGTACGCTGAAAGGCAATTACGCCAGCAAGTTTGCCTGCAAATGAGTTCGATAGGTTACTCGATGGAATTTTCAACTCTCCAGATTTTACTGATTGAATAGAACCAACTACCGATGCTTTCTTTTGAGTTCCATAACCAACTACAACTGCTTCTTCTAGCACCTGACTCGAGGTCTTCAATACAACATTTACAATCGTTTCATCTTTTATCTCTAAAACTTGCTGTTGCATTCCAATAAAAGAAAATGTAAGAATATCCCCTTTTGACGCTTCAATCGTATATACCCCGTCAGCACCTGTTATGGTTCCCTTATTCTCTTTTCCCTTTATATACACAGAAGCTCCAGGAATAGGAGAACCTACTTCATCAAAAACTTTTCCAGATATTTTCCTTTTCGGCACATTCTTTTGAGGGGCATGTTCTTTGCTAATAATAATTCGATCTTCCTTAATTATATATCTCAGCCCTTGGTTCGCTAACGCTTGATTCAATAAGGTTTCCACGGTTCCATTTACGACATCAACATTTACCTTTTTATCAAGGGGAACATCATTAGGGCTATACACCAACTTCATGTCAGTTGTGGATCTGATCAAATCAAATACTTGAAACAGCGGGACTCCTGAAGACCTCAAGGAGATGTTTGTAGACCTGTCTCTTTGAGTCCCAACTGCCGGTTGGAGGAGGCAAAGCACCATTAAAAAAGACAAAAAAGTCCTTTTAATGGCTTTTAATGCCAGTCTTTTCTTTTTCATGTTTAGAAGGTTTTGTGCTACAAAAGCACGGTTAGGTTTACTTGTTGGTTAAATAGTAGGTTTGCCCTCGTTGTTCATAGCTGAACGGAGCTATTATTTGGAAAGACTTCAAAATTTCGTCGACACTCTCTTTGTCAAACTCTGCGGAGAAACGGCTGTTAGCTATTTGAGAGTCTGAAATTTCTATTTTAACATTATAAAATCGTTCTATTCGCTTAGCGATATCTTCAAGACGTTCATTATTAAAGACAATCCGTTTTTTCTGCCATGCTAGAATGTTCTCAAAATCAGCAGATGAAATGGCGTACCTCCCAGTTTTGCTATCAAAACAAACCGCAGTATTAGGTTTCAATATTTTTTTACCAATGACTCTTCCTTTAGAACACAACCTTACCTGCACCTTACCTTCTAACAATGCAGTTTGCTCAAAAGACTCATTTGAATAGGCATGAATATTGAATTTTGTACCTAATACCTGTATCCGAGAATGCTGTGTTTTCACCTCAAAGGGACGATTTACATCACGAGTAACCTCAAAGTAAGCTTCTCCTGTAAGGCTTACTTCACGCTTTTTATCGCTAAAATTTACAGGAATAACAATTTTCGAGTCTGGAGCCAAACACACTCGGGTTCCATCTTCTAACTTAATAACCTTGATCTCTCCCTTATTGGCTATAATAATTTTAGACTGTAAAGAATTTACAGACCTATTCTTATGAAAATCATACAACGAGAATGTAATAGCAGATACTATTATAGCAATTCCAATAAAAATGGCAGCAATACGGCTAAATCGATTAAAAACATTCCGAATAACACTTCGTGAAAATCCATTTTCAAATTCTCCAATTATGTTTTGATTAACGGATTTACTTAAAATTAGAGATTTAGCCCTAAGAGATATTTCTAGTTCAACTGCGATAGAAGGATCCTTTTCCAATATATCGGAAAGTTCCTTTAATTCAGATTCGGTTGCGGCTTCAAGCGTAAATTTTAAAATAAGGTCTTTAATATGATCGTTCATCATGCATCTACGTTTATACAAGATTTACTCCTCCTTTCAATGCATGACGACTAAGAACGGTCTAACCCTACACTTATCTCGCAATTTCTTATATGTTTTTCATAAAAACCAGCCCTAAAGGCCTATTTTCAAATTTTACTAGAGCATTATGCGACCCAAACAAGTTGCTAAGAGTAGAATAATTGCTAAGTTTTTAATTACTAGTTTGATTTGTTTAACTGCTTTAGTTATGTGAGCTTCAACTGTTTTAATAGAGATCCCCATTTCTTCAGCAATTTCTGAATTCTTCTTCCCTTCTATTCGGCTTTTGTAAAAAATGGTATACGTTGGATTACACAAACTATTTACAGCCTTTTCAAGCAACCCTGAAAGCTCCTTTACTTCATATTCAGACACGGCATCCTCTTCAACACGAGATAATTCTTTAACTATTTTTTCCATATAGCGATCCCTGACACTTTGCCCTTTTAAGTAATCTAAGCACCTGTTTCGAACACACGAAAAGAGATATCCATCCTTATTTATTGCCTTCACAATATGATTAAAGTCATTTTCGTAAAAATTTAAAAAGACATCCTGCACAATATCTTTGCAGGTATCGTAATCTTTAATAAACGAATGTGCATAAGCACACAATCTACTCTGATTCTTGATGTATAGTTCAAGCACCTCCTGTTTCCCTCGCATCCTTTGTTCTTCTCTAGAAAGTTTCAATTTAAGCCATGCAGATTTACCCTTAGTTGCCAAACGAAGAGGTGCAAGATAATTTTTTAAAACATATTTTCACGCAACAAGTATTCTAATACAATATTTATTCCCCCGAAATAACTCAAACAAAACATTAAATAACAAAGCATTAAATTAAAAAGATACTTACTTATGATACACTTAAATTTAAAACCAAGTTAGCTAACAAACATATAAATCGAATAAAAATGCATCTACAGTTTTCAGAACGAAAAAAGCACCTACAAATTTCTTTGTAAGTGCTTCATTTTCTTTGGGTGGGCCCAGCAGGGCTTGAACCTGCGACCCCCTGATTATGAGTCGGCTTTTGGTGCTTTTCATCACTTTTCATCTGTTATCATTCTGCTCATTAAACTACTGATTTACAAGCCTGAATATAGCAAATCTTTATCATCCGTTATCATTCCGTTTCATCATTTACCCCCTAGGCGTGTGCAAAACGTGTGCAACTGCTACTGAATAATATTTCCATTTGCTATAAACAATAGACAGATAGTAAAACATACACTCTTATGAAGGGTCCCTTGTCCTACATGTATTTCTAAATTTACATTAATTAACTATTATTTTCATCATCTGAATTAGATATTTTGTACTTAATGAAAGTTTCGGCTAGACGCATATCTGAAGATTTAAAGAATTCTTCTATACGATCTGGGTTTTGCATATTTATTGCTGTTACATCAGAATAACCAAAATTTCTTTGTGTAGAATAAAAAGGCCAAATAGTCATTTTTTTACTAAGAATATTTGATAATACGCCATCTGCCGTATCATTATCATTAAATTTGTAATCCAATATATGCTGATAAGCACTTTTATATATAACAATAAATTGATTACTCCAATACCAATTAATCCAAAATAAAGAAGAATTCACAGGTAATGCTGTTCCAAAACCACCAATCCCTCCAGATAAAAGTTCTACATTATATTTATATGCTGTAATAATATTTTTAAACAAATTCTCTTTTGAGTAATGTCTTGTAAAACAATGATCATCTTCACAAATAACAATTAGATCTTCATTATTTTCTTTGGCAATATTTATAATCTTCACAATGCTTAACCAAAGTCCTATCCTGCCAATAGGGTGCCTACATGCCTCTACCCAAATTAAGTCAAATTCAGGTTTTCCTTTAAATTGTTCTTCAATATGCCTCTTCCTTTCAGTACGTTCAGGAAGATTGATTATATAAGTAGGCAAATATAACCAATTAAATAATTTATTATTAGTTACAATTAACTGTTTGAATATATTTTTAAATGACACATTTATTTTTTCTATAATTAATTTCCATTTAAATTTATTTTTATACACATTAATTGTACTGATAACTAATCTATTAAATACAAATTCATCATTATATACATTTATGATTAGTTCCGCACATCGTGATGGAAAATATTCTGATGGTAAGATATAACCATTTTTGCCACTATCTATTATCTTATTAACTCCGTCAAAATAATTAACAATCGAAGGAATCCCATAAGCTGAAAATTTAAATAATATATTTAGATCTATCATGCTAGGATTTATCATAATAATAAAATCAAATTTTCTTATTACAGATAACTTTTTCTTAAAGTTGTAACCGTTAATTTCTTTTTCAGCATGATTTGTAAATAGTTCATTATCGACATCAAAATCATAGTGGTTTGCTATATCAATAAAAGACATAGAAAACGCAAAATTAGACTGACAAAGATTGAAATAAGTAAGATAAACTATATTACAATTTATTTTTCTTGAAAAATCACATGCAAATACAATGTGGCATACATTATTACTAGTCATATATCTCTTTGTAAAAATTTCATTAACAACTATTGACACCTGAATCAGCTTTGAATCACTTGCAAAAATATTTTTCAATCATACTATCACTCATGTGTTTGATTTGTTTGAAATAAAATTACGAAAAACGATCAGGATAATTTTTATTTTTTACATCTAACCAATTAGATCGTAAATCAACCAGATGCACATTTGACATAAAATAACAGCACAAACAATTCACACAATATTTTTTTTGCAAAAAATTATCAATGCAATTTCAAATTGAACCATAAAAATTATTATAACATATAAATATGCAAACTATGTTGATTACTTTTTCCAGTATCAATTATTCGATTAGACATGAAATTTCCTCAGCAATATTATCAGGTAATTCTATACTTGCACTAAATATTTCTTTGAAATGATCGATCCCCCAAGTATTTCCTTTGTGATAAATATAAATATACAACTGAGGCATATTATCAATTGTCGTTAATGCATTTTGCTCTAAAAGATAGTTTATTACACAAGTATCCTCTCCCATTGGCAAATCAGCATAAGGATTCTCTTGTATTACTTCTTTTTTACACAGTATACTTCCTTCCCATGTCCTTTTGTTCGATATATAAGCTTTATTATTACATGAATCAAATACAATCCATCGTGATAGTACGCAAGCAATTCGATTATTTGACAAAATGTGATTTACTTGAACTTCTATCCGATCTGGGCTATACCAATCATCATCATCCCATTGACAGATGTATTCGCCGTCTGCAGCATTTACACTTAGATTTCTAAGCGTACCAAGTGTGTTTTTTACAAAACCAGAATGTACTTTTACAATTTTTAGAATATCACTAATTACCATATTATCAACGAATTCACAAGTCGTCATATCAGAATCTTCATAGACAATAATTAATTGTTTGTTTTTATAAGTTTGATTATTAAAACACTTAATAACTCTCTCTAACATAAGTGGATTATTATGTGTCACACATAAACAAGAAACCAACGGAAGGTAATCCGGGTTGTTGTCTCTTCTATTCATAAAATGTTTAAGTTAACGTCAATTTTGTTTTTTTCTTGCAAGAATACTATAATTTTCTTTTCTTTGCAAAAAACAGATTATAGAAACATATTATGTATTGCAATTTTAAAACTCCAATATTGATATTGGTTAATCCATTCATAGATAATATTATTGAGATAATCGACATTATCCAAATGGTAAAACCAAAAAAAATGTATTTGGCTATTAAAAAACATAAGAATATAAAAACATCAAAATCAGATTTATTATCCAATATAGAAAATGAAATTAATTGGGATTGCCAACTTCATAGGTTTTACTATTCTGATCACGTAGAATATAATCAAATAATGATGTGTTCTATTAAACATTTTTTTGAAAATGAATCAGAAGGAATTATTTTAGACTTTTATTTTAAAACTAGTAAAAAAGTAACAATAGACCATTTCAAATACTGCTCTATATTACTTCAAAAATACAGTACAGATGAACGAATTGGTCATATAACATGTGATGATTTTTTAAAGAGAAAAAACGGATCTGATTCATATTTTTTCTCAAAAATTTTGCATACGTCCTTTATATGGGCCAGTTGGC
Organism: Alistipes sp. ZOR0009; assembly: GCF_000798815.1. Lineage (NCBI taxonomy): Bacteria > Pseudomonadati > Bacteroidota > Bacteroidia > Bacteroidales > Rikenellaceae > Alistipes > Alistipes sp. ZOR0009. The sequence goes on from NZ_JTLD01000018.1 coordinate 45,752, forward strand.
GACGAGTATGGGAACACATTGACAGTCAAATTTTTGATTACGTAACATTTCAAAAAATGTCTATATCTCAAAAAATCTCCATATCCAAACCATTTGATTTTTATTGGAATAATCTAAACTTAAAACCAGATAAATATAACAATGAATCCTGGAAGTCTATATATGAATACACAAACTTAATCAATAATAGATTAAGCATTATCCCTACTTATGGATTATTTAAATCAAACAAACACTCAAAGGAAAATATAGATATTATTCACCCTAAATTTATTGTAGATGACTACATTTTAGACTTAAATTATCAGGAATTAAAATATAACATTTCTACGATTACAAACAACTATCCAGATGGCTACTCATTTATTAAAAATAAATTATTATCATTTTCAAATAAAATCGTAGATCAATTAATTATACCAAAAATCATTCACCAAGTTTATGTAAATCAAGATGGACCGCCTCCATTCTTTAAAAGAATAGCAACCACATGGCAAAAAAAACATCCAGAATGGAAATATATTTTTTGGGATGAAAAAAAAATAAACCATTTATTGGAGTCTGAATTTCCTGATTTCATTCCATTTTATGAGTCATTACCCTATGATATTCAACGCTGGGATACAATACGCTATTTGATATTGTATAAATTAGGGGGAGTATATGTAGATATGGATTATGAATGTATTGATCCTATAGATGTATTATTAGTAAACTCTTCTTGTTGCATGGCTTTAGAGCCAAGTATTAACGCAAAAAAGCACAATAAAAAACAAATAATAAGCAATGCTTTTATGGCTTCTATACCTCAACACAGTTTTATTAAAAACATTATCAATGAAATAATTCAAAACATTAATACTATCTTTTCAAAAAAAGATATAACTATGCATATTCTAGAATCTACAGGACCTTTTATGCTTTCGAGATTATATGAAAAATACAAACAAAAAAATGATATTACTCTTTTATCAGCGGATCTAGTAACACCTTTAACAATGAATGAAGTTAACTTATTATTCAGCGGAGGGGCAAACGAGGAAATAAGGAATAAAATAAACAATTCATTTGCGATTCATTACTTTTGTGGGTCATGGATATCTAAATTCAGGTAAAAACTCTAAAATCACCATATTTTAAACCACTCAATAAATGTTTTTTTTACATTATAATTCTGTATTTTATTCATCTGACTTTTTTATGTATTTACAAAAATGAATCAATATATTCAATCTTTTAACAACCAGCTTCTTATAGCCCTAAATCAAAAAGAAATGACATTAGGATTAGCTGATGGAAAAATGGGAATTTGCATCTATTTTTATGTATTAAGTAGATACGAACAGGATAAAGAATATAAGATTATTGGTGACAATATTTTAGATGATATTTTTCAAAAAATAGACAACATTTCCTCGATTGATATTAAAACTGGACTTTCTGGTATAGGATTAGGAATAAACTATTTAATTAAAAATAAATATGTCGAAGGCAATGTCAATAATATAATTAAAAGCATTGACGATACAGTCTATAAAACTATTTCAGATCAATGTAATTTAAAATTAATGGACAGCACTTCTTTAATTCACGCAATACACTATTTATGCACTAGATTAAAAGAAAAAAAACTTACTAAAGAAAATGAATTTATTTTCAAAGAGATTACAATTAGCACATTAAATTACATGTACGAAAGACTAGACTTAACATCTTACGAAGAATCTTTACCATACACAACCGACTATTTCTTACCTCAGTTATTCTATGTATTTAGCGAGATATACGATATAAATTTTTACAATTACCGTTTAATTAAAATAATCGAAGAAATAAGCAATAAAATACTATCAATAATACCTATTTTACATTGCAACAAATTACTTTTATTATGGGGAATGAATTCATTACAGAGGCGTATAAACAATAATAAATTTGAAAAGCACATCACATTAATTAAAAATCAAATTGATATTAATGAAATTTTAGACAATGAACTAAAGGCAAAAAACATTTTTTTTAACAATGGATATGCAAGTATATACCCTTTATTGTATTTAGTAAAAGACAAAATAGCAAAAAGTGAAATGGACATCTACAAAAACTGCATTTATACCAAATTATCATCACCAGATATTTTAGAATTCCACATAAACAAATCAAAAGATCACAATAGCAATCGTTTTTTTTACAGTGGACTTTGCGGGACAATATTGATGTCTTATTTTATAAAAAAAACAATATAATATCTAATTATGAAAGCAGATTTATCTGACACAACATTTTTAATATTGATTCGATTAGATTCAATACATCGTTTAGAAAACATTCTAACTATAGTAAAACAGTTAAAACACAGCTTTAGTACCAATATAATTGTACGCGAAGCTGATAGTTATAATAACGGTATATTAAAATACTTACTAAAAAAACATATATCTTACCAATTTGTTGAAGATAAAGATCCTGTCTTGTATAAAACGAAGCACATTAATCAAATGATTCAGCAAATAAATACTCCATTTATTGCATTGTGGGATGCAGATATTGTTGTCGATAAAAAAATAATTATAGAATGTATAGAGAAATTAAGAATGAAAGAAGTTGATGTAGCATATCCTTACAATGGAATTTGTTATGATATATTAGGAGGGATAAGAACTTTGTTTCTAAAAAAAACTAATATAAATATCCTATACAGACATATAGATAAATTGAATTTTCTATATCATCCCCCATTATATGGAGGTGCTGTTTTACTAAACAGATCCAAATTTATCAAAGCAGGGATGGAGAATGAAAAACATTATGGATGGGGATGCGATGACTTTGACAGATATGAACGATTTAAAATATTAGAATATAATATTTTTAGATCAAACAAATGCCTATTTCACTTATATCATTCAAGAGAAAAAAACAGTTATTTCAGGAATGAAAATTCTAGAAATATATCAGTAAGTGAACGATACAAAAATCACAACTCTTCAAAATTTGAATTATTGAAAAATGATCAAAACAAATAACCTTAAATTTAAATATAAAGACAAAACAATTCTAAGAGGAATTAATTTAAATGTTCCTATCGGATCTGTTTATGGGTTTATTGGAAAAAATGGAGAAGGTAAAACAACTACGCTCAAATTATTGTTAGGATTATTACCAACACCAAAGAATACTATTTATTATGAAAATAAACTATTTGAAGAGAATAAAGTCAAAATATTATCAAATGTAGGAAATCTAATAGAAACCCCTTGTTATTATGACAATTTAACAGCTTTTGAAAACTTGAAATATCTAAATTACATTCATAAATGTGGTATAGATAGAATCTATTATTGTCTAGAACTTGTAAAGTTAATGGAAGTAAAAGATAAAAAAGTAAAATATTTTTCCACAGGAATGAAACAGCGATTGGGAATAGCTATGGCTATTTTCCACAATCCTCAAGTTTTATATTTAGATGAACCATTAAATGGATTAGATCCAGAGGGAATACATGAAATAAGAAACATCATAACAAACCTTAAAGATTTGCGTAAAACTATAGTTATTTCAAGTCATATCTTAAACGAACTAGACAAGGTTTGCACACATATAGGAATATTGCATAATGGAAATTTATCTTTTCAAGGTGAAATTAAAGATTTACACAAAATAGGCAAAAGAATTATACAAATAAAATCAAGCAATACAAAAGTTGCTATAGATATATGCAAAAACAATAATTTCACCGTCTTAAATCATTGCAATGAAAATATAGAAATACAAATCAACAACGACAAAGAGTTCAACAAAATTGTAAGATTAATTTTGGATTACAACATAGACATATACAATATTAAATCCAGTGATTTTGACCTCGAAATGGCTTATATGTCAACAATTAATTGATTAATTATGTACAATTTGATTAAATCTGAAATTTTTAAAAACAAAACCAACTATGGTTTTTTATTAATGATTACATTTCCAGTTATCATATCATTATTCGTCACGATTTTAAGTTTAGTAAATATTAATTCAATAATCCCGACGAATTTAAATCCATGGGTATTTATTCTTGGTCGATATATTTTAAACATTTATAGTTTGCTATACCCAATAATAATAGCAATATTTGTTCATTCTGTTTTTGATATCGAGAGAAAAAACAATAATTTCAAACTATTACTTACTATGCCAATTAGTCGCATAAACATATTTGTAGTAAAAATAATATATTTAATTTTAGTTTTATATATATCTATTTTTACCTCATACCTATTTTTTTATATTTCAGGATACACATTACATTTTATTGAAGCAGACTTTTGCTTTACAAAGTTTAATTCGAATTATATTATAATTTTATATTTTTCAAAACTACTTGCATCTCTTACAATAATTATCCTAATACAATTCTTATTAAGTCTTATATTCAAAAGTTTTGTATTTCCAGTTAGTTTTTGCAGTTTCATTACCCTTTTGTCAATCATGTTTCATAAAAATGAATGGGTAGAAATAATACCCTATAATTTTCCGCATATGTGCCTTTGCGATTTTATTTCAGGATCAAGAAACATTAGCATTTTCAACCTTGTAAATTTAATGTATATTATGATTGTTGTTATTACATGTAATATGCTTATAAAAAGAATTTCTGTCTAAATTTGATAATCTAATATAGCGTATAATGATTGATGTATTATTCATCATTATATATTTCTTTAATTTAATTTTTATCACAATGAAAAAACTTAAAAAGTTAAGACTTTCTAAAGAAACGATTGCCTCTTTAGATGAAAATGTTTTAGATTCTGTAAAAGGAGGCTGGAGTGGAGGGTGTACAGATGGTTGTACAGGAACTACTTCTTGGCTTTGTACTAATTTTAATTGTACAAAAAGAGATTGTACTGCAGATTGTGGAACTGTTAGTTGCAGAACTTACGCTGTTTGCACCTTATAATTATTTTTAATAAAAGAAAATAATTATAAATATTACAAATTTTAATTTGGGAGAATGATTATTAACATCATTCTCCCTCTAATAAAACATAATGAAAGATAGTAAATGTAATCAGTTAATTTCATCAATCGCAGATAGAATATCATTATCTAAAGCATTTGGTGATATTGGATTATTATCTGGAAGCATGGGAGAGATCATATTTCTCTACGAATATTCTAAGATTGATAAAAAATATTTAGAATATGCTGAAAAAAAATTCGATCATATGTACGAGTCGATATATAATGGAAATATTTTTCATTCATATTGTTCTGGATTACCAGGTATTTGTGTAGGAATATCTTATCTTCAAGAAAAAGGAATTTTAGACAAAAACAGTTTTATTTCTGATGAAATTGATTCTTACATTGAATTAAAATTGAACAAATGTTTCAATGATAAGAATTATGATTTTTTACATGGTGCCATTGGGATAGGGTTGTACTTCCTTGATAGGTTCACATCAAATAAGACTAAGTATGGTAAAATACTAAAAGACATCATCAACTTTATCTATATCAACGCAATATTTAGCAGAGAGGGATATGTAAGATGGTCGAGTAATAAGTTCGGCGATAACAACTCTGATATTTCTATCGCTCATGGTAGCGCAAGCATTATTATATTTTTGTGTAAACTATTGCCCATTTTAGATACTACTGATTATTATAGAGCAAAAAAATTAATTGTCGGTACAGTAAACTTTACACTATCCTTAGAGCAAGACACAAATATTTTTAACTCATATTTTCCTTACAGTTATAATCTTGCAACAAAAGAAAAAGAAAATAGTAGGTTAGCATGGTGTTATGGTGATTTAGGGATATCGTATTCACTCCTTGAAGCTGCAACTGTTCTTAATAATAATCAATGGCATAAAAAAGCTATGGAAATTTTTAATTATTCAATATCAAGAACAGAACTAGAAAAGAATTTTATTCATGATGCATCACTATGTCATGGCACCATTGGGATTGCTCTAATATTTTATAAATTATACATTAGAACAAATGACATGAAGTTTTTACATATAACTCAATATTGGATTAAAAAAACATTAGAATTTTGTAATCCAAACGAAAGTATTGATTCTTTCAAGTTGTATTTTGAAATAAATGAAAATAAATGGAGTAATAGAACTGGAATATTGGAAGGGTTAGCAGGAATTGGGCTAACTTTAAATTCGTATAATAATCGCGACAACGCAGATTGGAGTAAATTTCTTCTATTATATTAAAATACTATTAATAATAAGTATATATTATGAGTTATAAAGTTTTTCCTCATTTCGTAATCCGCACACCTTTATTACCCTTTAATTTACTTGACAGCATATTGATGGATTATAAAAAGATGATGCAACTAACATCTAATCCATTGATTCAAGAGGCTATTTACATTGCCTCTGCTGATCTATTCAGTGAACTTCAAAAATTGTTGAAAGATGAAATTAATGATAAAAAAAATAAAACTAGAATAATACATTCTTTAGTAAGATATATAAGTAGAATGTCAACAAGATGCACACCTTTCGGGCTATTTGCAGGATGTAGTATTGGGAGTATTAGCGATTCAACTTCAATCTGTTTTAGTGGTACCATCAATAAAACTGTACGTCTAGATATGCAATATCTAGGATGTCTTTATAATTATTTAGTAAATGATCCAAATGTTAAAAATAAAATTAAATATTATCCTAATGATAGTATATATCCTATAGATAAGAAAATTCGTTATATCGAGTGTTTAGATTTTAATTCAAAAAAAAACTACAAAATAGCAGAAATCAAAAATAGTATATATATAAAATCGATTCTTAAAAAAGCAAAAAAAGGAGAATTTATTGACAACTTAGCATTATCTATCGTCTCAGATGATATTTCATTTCCAGAGGCATTCGCATTTATTGAGGAATTAGTCAATTCTCAGGTATTAATTGGAGAACTATCCAGTTCTATTACTGGAGAAGATTATTTTGATCGTTTAATCAGTCTACTTGAAAAAATAAATTATGACAAATTGGCACTAGAATCTCTAAAAGAGATTAGATGTCACTTAAAATACATTACTCATAATATAGGAAATATTGAGCAGTATTATAAACTTGAAAAGCAAATTCATAAATTAAACATTAATTATAAAGAAAAATCATTCTTTCAAGTTGATATGATAAAATCTACAACTTCTGCGACTTTAGGAGAAAATATAATTAAAGAACTTCAACAGACAATGGAATTTCTAAATAAGATAACCACATTGGGAGAAAATCATGAATTAATTAGTTTTAAAAACGAGTTTTACAGTCGATATGGAGACAAAGAAGTTCCTTTAATGGATGCTTTAGACCCCGAATTAGGATTAGGATATCCATTAAAATCAACCAAACTAGAAGTTTCTAGTTTCTTAAGTGATTTCCATTTTAATGACAAAAAAAATCCATCGACAATTTATTTGAGCGCATTTCAAAATATTTTATTAAAAAAAGCACTAGCGTCTATTTCCTTAAATAGTAGAGAAATTATACTAACTGATGATGATATAAAAGATTTTAATGCAGATTGGACTGATTTACCTTTGACAATTTATTCATTAATTGAAGTTATTCAGTCTGATCCAAATGAGTTGTTAATTAAGGCAAATTATTTTGGGGGAAGTTCTGGAGCAAATTTATTGTCGAGGTTTGCTCATACCGATGATAAAATTAAAGATTTTATAAAAAATATTATTTCTAAAGAAAATGAATTTAATTCCGATGCAATATCTGCAGAAATAGTTCATCTTCCTGAATCTAGATTAGGAAATGTATTATTTCGTCCTCATTTAAGAGATTATGAATTAGTGTATATGTCTATTTCTGACTTACCTAGTGAGAATATAATTCAAACATCTGATTTATTAGTATCTATAAGGAATGAAAAATTGCACTTACGTTCCCAGAAAAAAGGAAAAGAAATAATCCCTTTTTTAACAACCGCGCATTTTTATCAAAATAGTTCTAATCCAGTTTATCGTTTCTTATGCGATATGCAGACACAGTCTAAGAGATCTTCCATTTTTTTTAGTTGGGGGGATCTAGAATATCTTTTGCCTTACCTACCTCGTATAAAATACAATAACACTATTCTATCAGTTGCTACTTGGATTGTTGAAATTAAGGATATTAATTATTTATTTCAAATTGAAGATGATGATTTATTGATTAAAAGTATCGAAAAATGGAGAGAAAAACTATTAATTCCGACAAATGTATTATTATCAGATGGAGATAACTATTTGTATGTTAACTGGACTATTCCTTTAAGCATAAGATCATTATTTACAATAATAAAAAAAAGAAATACTGTTGTTTTTAAAGAATTGATATTTGATCATAATAATAATGTTGCTTCAGACAGTAGCAATGGAAAGTATTTCAATGAATGTATTGTTGTTTTTCATAAAAAAAAATAAAATGAAAGAACTTCAAAGAAATTTTATCCCAGGAAGTAAGTGGATATATATAAAACTTTACACAGGAAGTCATACTGCCGATAAGATTCTGGTCAAAGATATAATGTTTATTATTAGCAAACTTAAAAAAGCAAAACTCATTAACAAATGGTATTTTATTCGTTATTCAGATCCAGATTTTCACATCAGATTGCGAATATTAGCTAATAATGATTTTGATTTTGCAAGTATAGTTAATATCGCTTTCACAAAACTAGAAAAATTAACACAAAGTGGATTAATATGGAAAGTACAGTTTGACACATATAATAGAGAACTAGAGCGATATGGAAAAATATTAATCGAAGAATCAGAAACTATATTTTATTATGACAGTGAATGTATATTGTCAATTATTAAAGATATAATTAATTGTAATAATGAAAATTACAGATGGATGATATCTTTAAAATTAATAGATATTTTTCTTTCAGATTTAAAACTAAATATTGATGAAAAATATATAATTTTAAATGAACTATGCGATTCATTTAAACGTGAATTCAACATTGACAATTACAATAAAAAAATATTAAGTAATAAATTTAGGGAACATAGATGCGTACTAGAATCTATATTAGACAATTCTATTGAAGATGAAAATTTCAAAAAACTATATTTGCATATTAAAAAGAAAACATCAAAAACAAGTCCTGTGCTATATAAATTAAAGTCTGATTTACAAAACAAGATGCACAATATAGCACTAAATGATTTAATAAAAAGCCATATCCATATGACTTTAAATCGTCTTTTTAGTTCTAATAATCGTTTGTATGAAATGGTTATTTATGATTTTATAAATAAATTCTACAAAAGCAAAATTGTCAGAAATAAGAATAAATTTATTTAGCATGATAGTTGTGTTGTAAAACAATATCGCTCCATAATTAATTTTATGGATAGACTTACAACATTAATGATGCATGAACAACAGCAAACAATTCCTATAATTATCTGTAATGATATTTTTCATTGATATTTATAAGATTAAAAAAATCAATTTTACCGTTACATTTATTTTAACAAACAAGTTTTTACCGAATCCCAAAGTCATCAATTTAGATTTGCAAGCACATTACTATTAAATCAAAAAGAGACTTTTAACAAACAACTATTTTAACACAAGCATCAGTGTAAAACCTATTTTTTTTAACAGACATGAAAATATTCCCAAATTATCAGCAGCTAGATTCAATGGACTGTGGTCCCACTTGTTTGCGGATAATTGCTAAATATTATGGACGTTCTTTGTCAATGAAACTTTTAAGAGACAAATGTTTTATGACTAGAGAAGGTGTTTCTATGTTAGGCCTTTGCGAAGCTGCTGAAAGCATTGGTTTTCATACCAATGGCGTTAAAATAACTTTTGATCAACTTTTTAATGAAAAAATATTTCCATGTATTTTACACTGGAATCAAAATCATTTTGTCGTATGCTATAAAATAAAAAAAAAACACAAAGAAATTTATGAAATAAAAATTTCAGATCCTTTAGGAGAACGATATTCATTATCAAAATCAGAATTTTTAAAATGTTGGGCAAACTCCAAATTTGAAGGAAAAGATATCGGAATTGTTTTATTTTTAAAACCTACTCCTGAATTCTATAAAGAGAATGATATATCAGGTAAAAATGAAGCAACATTTATTTATTACCTACGTTACCTGCGTCCATATAGATCTCAATTAATACAAATCACTGTTGGTCTTATCATTGGAAGTATATTGTCATTTATTCTCCCATTTCTTACTCAATCTATAGTTGATCAGGGTATTTCAAATGGTGATCTAGGCTTTATATCATTAGTTTTAATATCTCAACTATTTCTATTTGCAACACAATTAATTATAGAATTTATTCGTAATTGGATAACATTGCATATAAATAGTCGAATAAGCATCTCATTGATTTCTGATTTTTTAAATAAATTAATGAAACTTCCAATTAGTTTTTTCAATACAAAAAACATTGGAGATATAATGCAACGAATAGAAGACAATTCTCGAATAAAATCTTTCTTAACTGGATCGAGTCTTTCTGTTTTATTTTCTTTTGCTAATTTTATTATATTTGCGACTATATTAAGTTATTATAGCATAATAATATTAGGAGTTTTTTTTACAGGAAATGCACTATACATCATATGGGTCATTTTATTTATGCATTATCGCAGAAAACTGGATGCAGTACGATTTTCTCAAGCGTCAGCAGAGCAAGACAATTTAGTTCAGTTGATAAGTGGAATGCAAGAAATTAAACTTAATAATTGCGAAAAACAACAGCGATGGAAGTGGGAAGGAATACAAATAAATCTTTTCAATATAAGCATAAAAGGACTCGCTTTGGAACAATATCAACAAATTGGTTCTATATTTTTTAGCCAAACAGCTTATATTATTATTTCATTTATATCAGCAAGGAAAGTTGTTGAAGGAACTTTAACTCTTGGAATGATGATGTCAATTAGTTATATTATTGGACAATTATCAGGACCTATTGGACAATTAATTAGTTTTATACAATCAGCACAAGATGCTAAATTAAGTTTAGAGCGTTTACGTGAAATCCATAATAAAGAAGACGAAGAACAAAAAATTGAATATAAAACAAATAACATCCCGCCTAGTAAAGATATATCTATTGACAATTTATTTTTCAGTTATGACAATTCAGATAGAAATTATGTCTTAAAAGGAATAAACTTAGTAATTCCAGAAAACAAAGTAACAGCGATTGTCGGTACCAGTGGAAGCGGAAAAACGACTTTGATAAAACTTTTGTTGGCAATTTATTTTCCATCTAAAGGAAAAATAAAAATAGATAATGTATCTTTAAGTGATTTAAATCCTCATCTTTGGAGACTAAAATCCGGCGCTGTCATGCAAGATGGATTTATATTTTCAGATACAATTGCTAATAATATAGCATTAGGACAAGATATTATTGATAAAGAAAAATTATTACATTCTGTAGAGGTTGCTAATATAAAAGAATTTATTGAATCACTCCCTCTAAAATATAATACAAAAATTGGAATGTCAGGAAATGGGATAAGTCAAGGACAACGCCAACGGCTCTTAATTGCAAGAGCAGTATACAAGAATCCCGATTTTTTATTCTTTGATGAAGCAACTAACTCATTAGATGCTAAGAACGAGAAATGCATCTTAGATAATTTAAATTTATTTTATAAAGGAAAAACAGTTGTCATTGTTGCTCATCGTCTGAGTACAGTGCAAAATGCTGATAAAATAATAGTAATGGACAACGGACTGATAATAGAAGAAGGAACTCATAATCAACTAATTAACAACAGAAGCACATATTACTATTTAGTTCATAATCAACTACAACTTGGTAAATAGGAAAGTATCAATGGAAGACAAAGAAATAAAGGGCACAGATTCCACAGAAGATTTTAACAGGGAAGAATTGCAAAATATTATAGGAAGTATTCCATCTTCGATATTACGAAGAGGAATTACTCTTATTGCTCTAATTGTTATCTCTATTATTGTTGGGAGCGCAGTATTTAAATATCCTGATATAATATCGACTTCGATGACGCTTACGAGCATGAATCCATCTATTGCACTAACGGCAAAAGTTTCTGGACGATTATTAGATGTTAGAGTTGTTGATAAGCAATATGTAAAAAAAGGAGAGTATCTATCAATAATAGAAAATTATGCAACAATAAAAGATGTTATATTTATAAAAGAATATTTAGATTTACTAAATCAAAATATCAACAAATTCAACCTCCCTCCTGTAGACTTAAATCTAGGATCGATGCAGTCATTATATTCAAATCTATATCACTCTATAAGTGAATATTATGAATTCAAACGGCTCCGATACCATAATCAAAAAATATCTTATATTAATAACAAAATTCATCTGTATGAAGATTTATACAAAAATGCAATTCAACAAAAAGAAAATATTTATGAACAATTTAATTTAAAGAAAAATAAGCATATAAGAGATTCCATCTTGAATAATCAAGGGGTAATATCTTCTGAAGAGTTAGAAAATAGTAAATATGAACTGCTCCAGAATAGTGTTTCTATTTCAAATATGCAGTCGACAATTCAAAATGCGGCAATACAAATATCCCAAATGAAAGAAAATATTTTTGAAACAAAATGTGATAATATCGAGAAGAATAATCTGTTATTAAATAAGATTAAAATACATTCGGCGGAACTACGTTCTGAAATTAAATTATGGGAGCAAAATTATGTATTTATTTCTCCTATAAATGGAAATGTTAATTTTACAAATTGCTGGGTTAAAAATAAGCAAGTAACTTCAGGTGATTTAATTTTTAATATTATACCTGATAAAAGAAAATCAATAATAGGAGAAAGTCAAATATACCTATCACGCTCTGGTAAAGTAAAAATTGGCCAAAAAGTTAATGTTAGATTTTATAATTTTCCTGATAATGAATATGGAATAGTCAGAGGGGTTGTTAATAGTATTTCTATTGTTCCAACAAAAAATAAATTCTATATTGTAAAAATAATATTTCCAAATGGATTAAAGACTTCATACAATATAGATTTACCGTTTCTTCCAGAAATGAGAGCAAATGCAGACATAATAATTAATGATCTATCATTACTTGAAAGAATTCTTATGCCTCTAAAAAGAATATGGACAGAACGCATGTAAAATTTTTACAATTCACAAATTTAAATAAAAAAAATCCACATTAATTTATTTTATTTACACAATATCGATAACAATATACAAACAAATCCAATTATAAAATAAATTTTGAATGAGATATGTACCCTTTATTCACAAAATCAAATTTATCTTTTATCAACTCGACACTTCCGTTAGACATAAAATAATATTTATTCGCAACACTAAAGACATTTTCATAGTCGTGATCAGCCAATATTATACCTTTAATTTTAGATTTTTCTATGATTATCTTTTTTAATTCATCTATTAAAATTGGAGACATATTGCTAAAAGGCTCATCCAGTATTGCAAATTTAGATTTAATAAATAACACTATTTTCACTTCTAAATACCTCAATTCTCCTCCAGACAAATTATATACTTTGCTTTGTTTTAATTTATATAGCACATCATCGTTCAAAAAAACATCTACAGCATATTTTCCAAAGCACAGTTCAATTAGACTATTCAATCTTAGATGGCTAGGAAGAAATGTTTTTTGGGGAAGATATGTCAGAATATTTTTAGATTTATATGGTTGGTCATATATTTTACCATCAATTTTTATAAATTTGTTATCAGCAGATAATGTACCAAATAATATTTTAAATAGAGTAGATTTACCACTTCCATTCTTACCTAGAATCCCAATTATATCATTTGATTCACATCTCAGATAAACATCTGTAATGATTTTGTTATCTCCAAATGATTTTGTAACACTGTCTATTTCAAGAATGCTTTTCATACAAATATATTAACAATAAAAAAACGCCTAAAAAAACATGCAAAAAAAAACTTACTAATATTAAACTAATTTTAGATATTCCATTATTAGCATAAAAATAGTATTCATTTTTATGTGACATTTCTTTATACAAAAAACCGATAATTGGCCCAGCACTCATGGATGCTATTAACATAACAATGAAACTCAAAGTAACAATTGACACTGCGACTGAAAACACCCAAGATAATACTAATGTGCTTTTATGGAATTCCAAGTAAAATCTTAACTTATCCATTATTCGTCCATTTTTTAACCACAACCAATTTATGTTAAACACACAGTACTACATTAATTACAATAAGGTTATATCTAGTTGAGTTTTTCACATTAAAAACTAATACAACAAGATGCCTACAAATTAAATATGATTCAAATGTAACTAAATCACAACTCAAATTGACAATATTAACAATAATAAACAAATCAATCTCATAGTAGTTCTACATCAATATGTCTTATAAGAATCAGGTTATCCTACAATAAATACGTTATTTTATTAATCGAATTAGTTTTTAATTAAAAAAAACACATATTAACAAACAAAACAACACCTTTGTTAGTCAAAAAAAGAATGTCAAGCGATTACTATTTCGCTATTTCCATGTTTAGATGCTCGTTTGCTGACACCTGATCGGTATTTTCCCTACTCATTGAATTGTTTTAGTATATATAATATAAAGCTGTAACTTGGTTTTATCGAGCAATAAAGAGAATTCGTCCTGCGCTCCCGAAATAGACATTCGCTTTTGGTTCTTTTCAAAGAATTCATCTGTATCCTTACCAATTTCAACACAAAGTGCATTTAAAAGCACTATTTATTGTGTTTATTGTTTTACACATTTAAATGTCGTCATATAATGCACTATAATGCACTATAATGCACTATTTATTCAATCTGCTATTGAAAATTTCGTTCAAACCTCGTCAAGCAGCTTAATCATCCCGAATTTTTAGGATATAATGCTTCCAGCGGCAACTCCGCAGCTGGGATAATCCTTAGCAACATGTTTTCGTATTCGAAAGACGGGATCACCGTCTCCTCCATGCTTGACACCCGTAAGCCAAATGCTAGAGATGAGTACCCTATAAAGATTCGGGTAAATATTAAGCGCCAACGAGAATACTACTCCATTGGAAGAAGCATCTCCAAGGAAGAATGGGAGAAACTGCCAACCAGCAAAACAGCAGCAGCGAAAAAGCTGAAAGAGGAGATCGAATCCAGCTTTTCCCTTGTCCGTAAAAATGTCGAGTACATGGTTGAAAGGGGGGAATTCTCTGTCGATCTCTTGAACCTAAGGCTTGGCCGTGGAACAGGTGATACTGTAAATACTGCCATTCGAGCTAAGATTGAAATGCTTAAAAATGAAGGACGCATTGGCAGCATGCGCACTTATGAAAATACACTTGTTCTAGTTGAGCGATTCGCTGGTAAAAACATTCAATTTAGTTCCATAAGCATTTCATGGTTAAAGCGCTGTGAACAGGAATGGCTTAAGAACAAAAACTATACAACTATAGGCATCCATTTTCGCAACCTTAGAACCATCCTGAATGATGCCAAGCGAGCTGGAATCATTAAGGAAGCCCAATACCCATTTGGAAAAGGAAAGTTTGAAATTAAGACCGGTGAAGCTCACAAGAAGGCGCTCTCCATGGAACAAATTAAGGACATATTCGAATACTACAGCGAGAATGAAACAACAATGAGGTATCGCGACCTATGGGTAATGAGCTACCTATGCAACGGCATCAACATTACAGACTTGGCTAAACTCCATTTTTCCAACATCATCAACGGGGAGATTTGCTTTGTACGCCAGAAAACTTCCCGAACGGCAAAGACAAGACGAGAAATAAAGGTTGTTATCACAGATGATATCCAACGCATTATAGATAAATGGGGTAATAAGCCAAAACCTGACAGCTACATCTTTCCTTACCTTAAAGGAAATGAAAGTCCATTAGAGCAGAAAACAATCATAGAGGATCTAATCAAGCGTATCAACAAGCGCATGAAGCTTATAGGTGAAGAATTGGGCATCGGTAAGATTACAACCTATGCAGCACGTCACAGCTACGCGACCATTCTTAAGCGCTCAGGAGCAAACATCGCCTACATTAGCGAATCTCTTGGGCATACCGACCTTAAGACAACAGAATCCTACCTGGCCAGCTTTGAGCGGGAAGAACGCATTAAAAATGCGGCTCTTTTAACCCAATTCTCCCTGTAGAACATGTAAATATAGGATATATAGGTTGTCAATAGTGACGTAACAACAAGCAAGCTGACTATGAAAGGATTTGTAGAGTACATCATTGCCAATATTGAAAACTTTGAGGAAGAAATCGAATTCGAAATGCTTAAAAAGGAGCATGAAGATAATAAGCGATTCGTGGAGGAAGTGCTTGACCTGCTATAGTTCCAACAGCTCAATAAAGAGTCAAAATGAAGAAGATGGACAAGAAAAAGGCTCAAGAAGCATTGGAGGCCTTAAGCAGGGTAGCAGCTACGCTTAACGAGCAATGCGCCGACGACCCCAACACCATGCGAGCCATTGGTAAGATAATCGTTCAAGTAGATGACCTAATTTTCAGACTGAAAAGAAAAGGATGCTAACAGGCATCCTTTCTTTATTTCAGTCCCAATACAGAACCTAGTTACAAGATTAGTTCATTAATGTTCTTCTCACTCCTATACCGCTTTTGAGATAGCGGCTGCTTATGCAATCCAACCTCTACAATGTACCCTCGTCGATCAAGCCACCTGAACTCTTCGGCAAAGCCAAAAACCTCAGCCAGTGAAGAATCAGAAAAGGAGGCTATATCTCTCAACGAAATACCCTCAGCCTCAGCCTTATCCTTACCCATCTCGTGCACCACCAGCCAGATTATGGCCTGTCTAGGCTTCATTTTGAGGCTCCTTACAAGCGTCCTAAATGATGGGATGACCCTTACGAGCCATTCGGCATTGAGACGGCATCCCCTTAGCAACTCATCAAGCGATATCCGCACAGCACATTCAAGCACCATAAGCAACGTAGATTTCCAGCGAACCTACGAGGTACTAATAACTTATGCAGCAGGGTTGATGATTTTTCGCTAAAGAGCGTCTTCTTCAAGAAAGTTGTCGGGAAGGAATTCTTTTGGTGAGCAGTTGAATACTTTTGCCAGCTCGTTGATATGGTTGAGGTTGTACTTTGCTCGCATTTTTGGATTCTCTACATCCCCTATAAATCCTTTTGAAACATTTAAGCAGAATGCTAGCGTTGCCTGTGACATCTTCTCTTTCATGCGCTTAGTTTTCACAGCATCAATAACGTACTGTTCTATCTTAGTTTTCAATTGGATATATTTTTTTACCAATCCAATGATAAAAAATCGCCATTCTCAATCGCACTTACATGTATGTGTATTATATTTGCTATTGAAATTCTCAAAAAATCATTTTGATATGAAAAAAATTACATTAGCAGTATTGGCATTTTCAGCCATTCTTTTGGTAGCATCATGTGGAAGTAAGGAAACAAAAGAAAGCGCTGATACAGCAACAACTACAAGTTTGACCGGCACAGAGACAACAGCTGAGACAGCAAGCAGTGAAAATTGGGATGATGTACTCAACAGCTACGAAGAGTATATTGACCAATACATTAAGCTAATGAAAAAAGCAAATGCGGGTGACATGTCCGCAGTTTCTGAATATCCAGCCATGATGGATAAGGCCAACGAACTTGGCGAGAAACTGCAGAATGCAAGCACAACCCTTACTACCGAACAGATGAGCAGGTTTACTGAGCTACAAACTAAACTGACCAATGCAGCTACCGAAATGATGAAGTAGCATAATTACTGCCCCAATAATAATCCCCACACAACAAGATGCTATTCTTTTGTATGGGGATCGCTATTAAAGAAAAAGGTCAAGTACTTTTTCCCTGAAGAACATTTCTACCTTATAAGCAAATAGCAGCCCCTTTTCTACCAAGCGTCTGCTTTTCGTTTTATGGCGGTATATGATCGCTGCTTGTGCTAGGGGCATTGCAAATGCGGCCTAGTTTCGTGCTTTAATTTTACTCTAGATAGCAAGATTTGCTATCAAATTACTTAAAAAATCTTTTATATGAAAAAATTTGTTCTGGGCATACTCTCAGCATGCCTACTTCTTTCCAGCTGCTCAAAAGACGATGCACCTAAGCCAACTGATTTGAAACACGAGGTAAAGTTTACCGTCTCTCCATTTTCGCAAGAGATAACCGACATTTCATATGCGAAGTCATTGAGTACATCGATAGGTTATCTCGAATACATTGTTTACAATAGTAGCGGGGTAAAAGTGAACAGAATATCTCAGAAAAGTTCTGATACAAATTTTGGCGTAATTGCTGACCAACTTAGCAGTGGAACTTATACGATCATTATTTTGGGTACTAAGGATACACCCAATATAAGTGATGATACCAATAAGGATTGTGCCAATGTTTATGGAAAAACTTGTGATTCTTTCTATAAACAATTAACTATCAAGGTTGATAAAGAGAATATATCTCAAAACATTGTCCTTGATCGTATTGTTTCATATTTGGAGACTGTCATTACCGATGCGATTCCATCCAATGCAAAGAAAATTGTCCTTAATATTGAAAACGAAAGTGGATCTTTTTTCTTATTAGGAGGTGGTGAGCCAGGCCGTAACGGATTCGTTAATATTGAAAAAGTAGTGGGAACAGCTGATGTTGGTACTACCAACTTTACATTAGGCACTTTTATTTTAAATACAATAGATCCTCTGATAGTCAACATTAGGGCCTACGATGCGGACAATAAAGTTATCGCAGCAAAGAAGGTTTCTAATGTTACCTGCGTAAAGAACAAGAAGATAATTCTTAAAGGCAAGCTATTTGATGGAATCACAACTCCCCCTAGTCAGTCGTTTTCAATCACGGTAAACGATACGTTTCTTGAGCCCACAACGATTACGTTTTAGGCTTACATCTTGCAGAATGTAGTTGCTTGCATGAATTGGAAATTAAAAAGGGGAGGCTGCTCGTTTGTTCGAACAGCCTCTCCTTTTTATAATTCTTGAATATTATAGGCTCATAAAAGACAGCGAAATGTATGCAGTTTCTGAATATCCAACCATGATGGATAAGGCCAACGAACTTGGCGAGAAACTGCAGGATACAAGCACAACCCTCCCTATCGAATAAATGAGCAGGTTTGCTGAGCTACAAACGAAGCGAACAAACGCAGCTACCGATACGATAAAGTAGCAGAATTGCTGCTCCAGCAGAGTCCTATACTCCATCAACTAATTAGGGGAGTATGGGATTTTTCTACTTTGAAAGATACCATTTTGGCTCCTAAAGAACCTCTACATTACAGCAATCCTCCAGCTCATAAAAGGTGCTATCGTCTTGATAAGCTAGGATGCTAGGCAGAAGCTTATACCCAAAGGTTGGAGAGGTTCCTGTGGCAGGCTGTGGCATGCTCGCTACATCAAACCTAACGGCTCTAAATACGCTCCCTAGCTTCAGCTTCATATTCTTCGCCTTTTCAATTTTGAACGTACAGTTCCCCATATACCTAGCTACACAGTAGTAGGTAGGACGCCATCCCAATACAACATATTCCCCCGGCTTGAGAAATCCAACCGTAATGTCATCGGGATGAAAGAGTTCATCCTTCTCATATATGTTGTACCCCCTGTTGCTATAGGCGTACCAACTTTCATAGTTCAAGAGTAAAACAAGGTTGTTTCTAGTTTTTAAAGAGGGCTCTGTGTTCTCCCCGTTGTATTTAAACGCTCGATCTACCGATCTTGCAGAAAAGCTTTCAGCCGTTCTTTCGCTTACCTTGCTGGCCAACATGCTATAAGCAGCCTCAGAATCGATGGTTATGCTAAAGTATTCCTCGAGCTCACCCTTTAGTTGCTTCATTAAATTCAGCAGATTTTCCTCCATTACCTCATCCCTTTTTAATACGTGAAAAACTATCTAAGCCTGTCAAAACTTGTCAGCTGATGTCAGCTACAAGTCAATCTATTTGCTTGTTATAGAATGCAATAGATAGTAGTTTTGTCGTGTCAAAGTTCTAGAACAACTGACAAAACAAAACAATTGACAATTGTTAATTTTAACAACACTACTATGGAAAGCAAAGATAACAGTTTAATGCCACGCTCCGAAAGCAAGCATCTAGGAGGTATAAAAGATAGGGTTGCCCTGAACACTATCGAAGCCATCAGCTTCGTCAGGAAGAGAGGCATCCCGATGAGCAAGTCCAAGCTCTACAAGCTGACGGCCCAAAAATTGATTCCCTTCCGAAAGGCTGGTGAACGGCTGGTATTCAGCACCCCCGAATTGAGCAGCTGGTGTGAAGGCCAAATCACCGATCCCTTTTGCAGCCAGGATATGGCGATAAGCGTCGTTGTAAAATCAGCACAACGACAAGCGGGTAAATACATTAACACGAAAAGCAATGAATAGACAAATCATGGCAGATCAGGCGGCCAGGGAGCAGGCGTTTAACGAGCGCCTCGTTCAGCACAGCGAGGCTAAGGAGCTGAGTGCAGCCCGGAAGGAGTGGAAGTGGCACGCATTTTACACCGAGGAGGATGGGGAGCCGTGTCCCTGTGGGTATCAGTACCGCACGTCCACCGTCATCCTGCTCAACCAGATCAACGGCGCCAAATTGGATGGCGGCATGTGCTGCATGCACCACCTGCCAGACCTAAACGGGAAGGCGCTGATCGACGCCTACTTGCACGCCCGGCTGGTGCTTGAGATAACCCTGCCACCGGAAGCCCTCCAGCTCTGCCTTGAGGAGAAGCTCATAGACGCAGGGCAGATTCGGATTTATAGAGACATCTTAAGCGTTGGCGTTCAACGCTTGCACAACCGCATACTCTCGCCCAAACAGGTTGGATTCGTAAGGTTTGTAAACTATCAGTTTTTGAAACTTATTCGGAGCAGGATTCCGGAGGGGCGGAGCATTACCCTACCTTCCTTCATGAACCCCTTTCCCCAAAGGACGCGACGGGAGCGTCTCCGCTACTAACCGACGGAATGGAGGTACGAGCCGCAGCTCACCCTCAACCGTTAGGCTCAACCGAGCCTAATGCAAGGACGAAGGGGACTAAACACGATGGATGCATCAGCTGCAATTGGTGCAGACTCCCCCTTCGCCTTTTTAACCAAGTCACTAATATTTTTAAAAAGATTAAGCAATGCCAGAAATTAAAAAAACGCCCAACACCCCCCCAGCTCAGCTGGTGAACGCGGTTACATCCCTTAGCAAATCCGACAACTGGAAGGAGGCCAAGGAAGAGTGGGATATGGACAAGTACTTCTATAATACTTCGGGCTATAAGGCCTGCCCGTGCAGCCCTAGAGAAGTCCGAAACATTACGGTGCTAAGAAACAGGTACAACTTCAACGAGCTTGAGATCTGCAACTCGTGCGCCGAGCGCTACTTCGGAATTGGGGAGAGTTCGCGAATTGAAGCGGTGGTGAGGAGGATCAAAAAAGACCCCACCAGCGCAATGGGCTTCCTTTCCCAATGCTACCTTTTCATCAATAAGGTTATCGATAGGAATGAGTTTAACAACTACAGTACCCTCAGCGGGAAGCGTAAGTATGATCAGCTGCAGAGTATAATTGAGGAAACGAACAAGAAGCTACTACGATTCACCGATTACAGGCATCAGTCCGTCCTCAAGAAGTTTGATGCAATTTGGGTTGGGGCAGCCAAAGACTCTCGTATTGTTATAGATTGTGTCCTGCATCGTTGGAAACAGCTAATAGTAAGAGGTCAGTCTGATGAGCCATTTCTTGACTCCTTTATTGAGAACTACCGCATCAGAGCCACCAACCCCAACCTGAACGAGCTAAGAGCCGCCAGAATGCGCCTCGACAATTGTTTTCAAACCTGTAAGCTTTCAGAGAACCTGCTACTTGCTGCCGAAACTAAGAAGTTGGATTACAAGGAGAGCTGTCCCAATGTCGAATCTGGTTTTCTTTATCATGATTTCATGCTTATCGGACTAGAAGATGCCAATGGGAAAGTGACTACCATGGAGTCGCTAGGTATTGATTACGATAGCGGTTGGATGCGCTCGGAGCTGAATGCAATGGCAAAGGTATATCTTGAAGCAAGTAGGTCTAATGCTCCTGTATTTGCGAATAGGATGGAGTATAGCAGCTACCGAGAAGACCTGTACGAGGAGGATTATGAAGATTATGAAGAATATGAGGATGAGGATGAGGAATATGAAGACGACGAAATGGAGGCCTGCAGGCCTGATGTGCTAGAGCTGCTATTCAAGTGCGGATGGCCAGAATGGATCAACCAATTATCCACTCTCCTACTAACAGATGCTTTAGACTACGATTTAAGCCTGTGCAAAAGCCATGATTATATGAAATTTGGCTCGTATGGACATCATAAGAAGAGAGTTATAGATCGCTTGAACACCCTAGATAACATTGAAGACTTTAGAACCTTGAAAAATTTTCACGGCTTTGACGACTTCACCGATTATGATGAGGACGATCGAACTGACTACTACTTGGACTTTCTCAATTTAAAAAATGTATGCATAGAATAAGAGGATTAGCAGATTGGAGCAGCAGCAAAAACCTCATGCTCCGCTAATAAATGAGCCCTCAATGACTTATCTACAAGAAGGTTCTTAAAAGTATTCGGGATAATCAAGCAGGACAATAGCCAAGCTAGACGTCCTGCTTGCGCTGTAGTGCTATCCCATTGGGCTGCTAACATGCAGGATCTAGCTGACGTTGTGTGGATTGCGCTCATTACAACCCCGCTGCTTGAAGTTGGAATGTCCCCAATGAGTAGGGTGCTACGGTTTCTTGAATTGATTTACCTGAAGCTGCTCCTAATAAGGCTATAGCTCGCCTACGGTAATACTGAATCA
>NZ_JTLD01000019.1 GCF_000798815.1 Alistipes sp. ZOR0009
ACCGTAATGGTGGTAATGGTGCCACTCATAAAGAGAATTCCCTCTACAAATTTTTCTATAAATCTTTTAAAGTTACTTTTCACTGTGTATGTATTACAATTCTAATTCGAGTAGGATTCTATTTCAATGGAATATATCCATCCATCTTGACGATTTGCTGTCCGCGCGGCGAAAGAATGAAGTTGATGAATGGAGCAACTACCTTTTCACTTTTTACATTGTAGAAGTAGAACAGAGGTCGGGTAATAGGATATTTTCCGCTTGTTGCATTGGCCACGGTGGGTTGTATAAAGGTTTTACCATCAAACGAAACAGCTAATGGCTTTACCTTCTTTTCTAGATAAGCAACTCCAACATACCCTATGGCACCTTTCGTTTGGCTAACCGATTGCATTACGGCTCCTGTCGCCGACATGCTAAGCACGTTGTTTGCGAAGTTTTTCTTTTTCATTACATGGTCTTTGAAAAACTCGTAGGTGCCAGAACTCGACTCGCGTGAGTAAGCCACAATTCTAAGATCGGTGCCACCAACCTGTTTCCAGTTGTTGATTTTACCAGTAAATATATCTTCCAGCTGTTGGCGTGTAAGTTTTGATATTTTGTTAGTTGGATTTACAATTACAGAAAGGGCATCATTGGCGATCACAACCTGCTTATAGGTTACTTTTGCTGCTTTTAACTTCATCCGTTCATCCATTTTTAGTGGACGAGAAGACATGGCGATGTCGGTAGAGCCATCAATTAGAGCTGCAACGCCAACACCACTACCACCTCCTGTAACGGAGACTCTTGCGCTCTTATTCGTTTTCATAAAAATCTCAGCCTCTTTTTGGGTAAGCGGAAGGGTAGTATCGCTTCCCTTTATCTTTATGGTTTGTCCAGATGATTCTGTCCAAACCAAGAGAGCTGCCGCTGCAAGGATAATAGTCTTATTCATATATGAGTTATTTTGCGTTACAATGCTTTCCAAAATTTAAACAGCAAATCCTCTTTTATGTTTCTGTATTTGCAATTTACTAGCACGGGTAAAGTCTGAACTAGCCATTGGAATAAGCTTCGGATTGGATATTTGGCATTTAAATCTCCAAATCTTTATATTCACAAAAAAACAAGATACGTGTAAGCAGTGGCTTAATGGGGGGTTAATTAATTGTTAATTGCATCTTACGAAGGTGAATTAGATGTTAAGAGGCTTAACTTAGACTTAATATTAAGCAAGGGCGAAGTTGGTACTGCCTTTTGAAAAGGTAGGTGACCCAATTGCATCTATTAGTAAAGAAAGTTTTAGGTGTAACTTGATATCCAAACAAAAAAGGCAACTTTTTAAAGTTGCCTTTTTTATCGTTTTGTAACGATTTTATCAGTCGGGGTGAGACGACTCGAACGTCCGACCTCTCGCCCCCCAGACGAGAACTCTAACCAACTGAGCTACACCCCGTGATTGCGGATGCAAATGTAGTATTTTTTTGTGGGGATACAAATATTTGGCGCTTAAAAAATGGATTTTGATATCTATCACTTTTTATAATGATGCATAACAATCCGCTTTGTAATTGATATATTGATGGTATAGGCTATATTTGTACCTCAAATTAAACTGAAACTAAAGCTATGAGCGAACACGTTAATGAAAGAGTAAAATGTCTTATTTTAGGTAGTGGACCAGCTGGCTATACGGCTGCAATTTATGCTGCGCGTGCCAATATGTCGCCAGTATTGTATGAGGGGATGGAGCCAGGAGGACAGCTTACTACGACTACAGAGGTTGATAATTTTCCAGGATATCCGCAAGGAGTGGTAGGCCCACAACTTATGGAGGATTTAAAGAATCAAGCATTACGTTTCAATACTGATATCCGTTTTGGGTATGCTACTTCTGCTGATCTTTCTCAGCGTCCATTCAAGGTTACTATTGATGAAAGTAAAGTTGTTGAAGCTGATACATTAATTATTGCCACTGGGGCAACAGCAAAGTATCTAGGGCTGGATTCAGAGCAAAAATTCAGGGGACAGGGAGTGTCTGCATGTGCTACCTGTGATGGATTTTTCTATAAGGGGCAAGATGTGGTTGTTGTAGGAGGTGGTGATACTGCTGCTGAAGAAGCATCTTACTTGTCTACAATCTGTCGCAAGGTATACTTGGTTGTACGTCGTCATGAATTACGTGCATCTAAGGCGATGCAGCAAAAAGTATTTAATACGCCTAACATCGAGGTCCTTTTTGGTCACCAAACAAAGGAGGTGCTGGGCGATATGTCTGGTGTTAACGGAGTCCTTCTGGTTAGCGATAAGGGTGAGGAGAGAAAAGTTGATATTACAGGATTCTTTGTGGCAATTGGACATCAACCTAATACCGGATTTCTTAATGGACAGTTAGAGTTGGATGAAGTTGGATATATTAAAACGGAAGCAGGAACTTCTAAAACAAATATTGAGGGAGTATTTGCCGCTGGGGATGTGAAAGATCCTCATTACCGTCAGGCTATTACAGCAGCAGGATCGGGATGCATTGCAGCTCTTGATGCTGAACGATTTTTTAATATGGTGAAGGCATAGATTTGAGAATCTCATAAAAAACGCCCTAAATGCATTGGCATTTAGGGCGTTTTACTTTTAATATCTACATCTTGATAGCAGGAGCAATAGCCCAATCAAAAGAATGCCTCCAATAAGTTGCATTACATCCTTTTTGTTTTGGGAATATTCCATTTTATGCAGCTGCTTTCCAAGTATATCTCCTTTAAACGCATTGTCTTCAGGCAGGTCGCATCCACTCCATATTCCGATGATTGTTCCATTGTAAAGTAGCATGAGTCCAATGTTAGAGCGCATTGCTGTTTTAAGTGCTGTTTCGTCAGAAGCATAAACAGGATATTGGGCGCCAGTTTGCGAGCGATAAATATCTACTTGCTTTCCGGTTGATGAGCTAAGCATTATAAACGGAATATTCTGCTTCTTACAAACATTGTAAATGGCGTTCGCTTTTTGAGCATTAATTATGTTTGCGTTGCTGAGATTAGGTGCAATAAGTAGTGCAACAGCTCCTTTTTTCTTAAGAATACTTTTGGTAATATCACCTTCAGTTGGCGATAGAATGGAGAAATCGTGAATAGGAGGGGTGTACCCTTTTTTTATTAATGTTGTTTTCTGTTCAACAAATACCCAAGTGGTATCTTGCCAAGGGAGATTATGCTCGTTAAATTCCTTCTTTACGCCATTTTTTTCGTAAATAAGCCTGATGTCATACTCATCGGCAGGTGCATTTGGTGGAATTTGCATCGCCGACCAGATATTTTGTCCTACCATATAGGGGCGATAGTTGATAAGAGGTAAATGGCGTAGGTTGTAAATATTAAAAGCAACAGATCCTCCTAATAGTAGAATAAACATTGCCCAAGCTGCAACTGGTGCAATGTTCTCTTTAAATCGGTTACGTTGCCAAAATACTAGTATTGCAAAAGGGAGTATTATAAGATTTTTATAGAATGTTTGCCAGTTGGTGAGCTTAAATGCGTCTCCAAAGCAACCGCAATCGGCCACCTTGTTGGTTAGCGCAAGTACGAGCGTTATTATGGTGAATACTGCCATAAATGCAAGCGAAAACCACGATACCACCTTGATTTTAATGTTAAGCACTAATGCTAGTCCAATAAATAGTTCGGCAGCACAAAGCGTAATTGCTAAGAATAAGGCTACATTTTCTGGAATAATGGCACCACCAGCCTTGAAGTAATCGAAAATTTTATAGGTGGTTCCTAAGGGATCTACAGATTTAACAAACCCTGAAAATATGAAAAGGGCTCCCAGTAAAAATCTGCTTAAGTGATTAAGGACGTTCATGATTATATGTATTGTTGTACAATTTGAATTACCTTGTCATGAATTGCTTGTGGGGAAAGCATTGCTTTCTCCTCCGACTCGCACTCTATGCGTTGCATAAATTTGTCGATGCTACATTGCCAAAGGTAAACTTCACGAACCCGTTCTTGTAGCGTTAAGTCGTTTTCGTGAATGTCATTTTTACCTTGGAGATATTCTCTGTCATCACCTTCGCGTTGTTCTGTCAGCTTCTTTTTTGTGAAGCTAAAGGGAACATCCAAGAATAAGTTTACGGTAGGTTTTGGTAGCTTGTAGTAGCTAAATTCAAGATCCATGATCCAATTTCGTAAGACTTTTCTTTCTGTCTCATCTTGTATTTTAGCGCACTGAAAAGCGATGTTAGAGGCTACAAATCGGTCTGCAATAACTACGGTTTTTTCATCTAGCCATGCTTGAATTGTTTTTTTTGCATCATTCCTGTCACAAGCATAGATAAGCGCAACGAGGTAAGGGTTGACGTTATCTACGGCACCTAGGTCTCCTCTCAAAAATTTGGCAATAAGGTCTCCAAAAATGCTATCGTCAGTTCTAGGAAAATGTAAAAATTGGGTTTTCTTCCCTTGTTTTTCGAAGTATTCTTGTAGCATCCTAACTTGCGTCGATTTTCCTGCTCCATCAAGGCCTTCAAGCACAATAAAACTCATTGGTTATTCTATTACGTTTTTACAAAAATCAATTTCTGTTGAGCTTACCAACTATTGTTAGTACTTTTGTTTAAAAGAACGCAATTTATAAAAAATGGACAAGGGATTAGGCCTTTTAACTCAAAAGAGAACCATTTGTTTGGACGGGAATTTAATAAATCTCAGTTCTCCAGTGGTTATGGGGATTTTAAATGTCACTCCTGACTCCTTTTACGAGGGGAGTCGAGTGGCTGGTAGCGATGCGATCTTGGCTCGTGCCGATGAAATTATCAGTCAGGGTGGCGCCATTATTGATGTTGGAGGTTACTCTTCTAGGCCGAATGCCGAAAATGTTTCTACAGAAGAGGAGATTCGGAGGGTAACCGAGGCGGTTTATATGATTAAAAAGAGATATCCACAGATTCCCATCTCTTTAGATACTTTTCGTGCAGAGGTCGTGAAAAGTGTTTGTCTCCATTGTGGTTCTGTTATCGTTAATGACATTTCTGCCGGCGAAATGGACAGCCGAATGTTTGAAACTGTTGCTGAATTTAAGTTGCCATACATTGCAATGCACATGAAGGGACGTCCTGAAAATATGCAGGATAATCCCGTTTATAGCGATATTCGAAATGAAATTTTCACCTATTTTTCTCGTAAGATAAACTATCTTCATTCGCTTGGGGTGAATGATATTATTATTGATCCAGGTTTTGGTTTTGGAAAAACTATAGAGAATAACTACCAGCTATTAAATATTTTGGATGATTTTAAAATATTCGGATTGCCTTTGCTGGTTGGATTTTCGAGAAAATCGATGATTTATAAGTTCTTGGGAACATCTCCTGAAAATGCTTTAAATGGAACAACAGCGCTTAATACAGTTGCATTGATGAAAGGGGCTTCAATTCTGCGTGTTCACGACGTTAAAGAAGCGGTTGAAGTTGTGCAGTTGGTGGATAAACTTAATCAATCTTACATTTCCTAGCCGATGTTTAGCTTTATTCATATCACATTGGTTGATGTTATAGATATACTGCTAGTTGCATTCCTATTTTTTCAAATTTATATGTTGATAAGAGGAACTGCTGCTATAAATATATTTATAGGTATCTTTCTACTTTATCTTATTTGGCTGGTAGTTAGAGCTCTTAATATGGAGATGCTAAGTACAATTCTGGGGCAAATTATAGGAGTTGGAGCTCTTGCTCTCATAATTGTATTCCAGCAAGAAGTTCGAAAATTTCTACTCTATATAGGAACTCGATACTTGTCAAACAGCAAGCTTTCCATTGAGCGGTTCTTCTCCGATAAGGTTGATGCAACCACGGTTCAAGCAGATATAGAGGCGTTGGTACGGGCTTGCAGAAACCTTTCAGAGTCTAAAACTGGCGCATTAATAGTTCTGGGGCGTCGGTCCAATTTACAAATATATGTTGATACGGGCGATGCAATTGATGCTGCAATTGATGGCCGTTTAATTGAAACTATCTTCTTTAAAAATACGCCATTGCATGATGGAGCCATGATTATACACAATGGCCGAATTGTTGCTGCTCGTTGCGTTTTACCTGCTACAGAAAGGTTGGAGGTTCCTGCCTATTTCGGGATGCGTCATCGTGCTGCTATGGGCATTACCGAGCATACAGACGCTGCCGTTGTGGTCGTTTCTGAAGAAACCGGGAAAATATCCTTTGTCGAAAGAGGTGAAATAAAGCGAGGCATTTCTTCTACGGAGCTGAAGGGAATTCTTGAACAGGCTTTTCATTAGCGATTTACGCATAATGTTAGGCATGGTTTTTGAAATACTTGTTTAACAGTATGGCATCATTGACAATAATCTTTTTGTTAAATTATAAATGATGGCTATATTGCCGATGTATTTAAACCTAAAATGCTATGAAACGGATATGGGCTTTAGTAGCAATTCTGCTAGCCTCCTCATCAGCATTAATGGCTCAGACTTCCTTGAAGTTAAACTATGAGGAGTTTAGGTCTTGGATGAAACAATCTGTTGTAAATGGCTACACTTTTGTGGATTCTGAATTGGATGGAGGGGATTACAGCGCATCATTTATGCAGCTGAATAAGATGATTGGTGTTCGGGTGGCTTCTGGAACAAAGTTTGAATCTTACAAAAGTGTAAAGGGGTATGATGGCTCCGAACCTTATGATTTTAAGGGATCAAAAACCGTTTTTGTGAGTGGATCATCGTCATCTACCATGTACATTTATTCGCCTAAACTGAATGCGACGTTTATCATTGCGACATCGTACTGCAAGTTAGATAAAGGTGCCATGGAAAAGGTTGCGCTAGATCTTGGACTTGGTTCCAAATTTTAGTGAATTGCGTAAAATATTTGCCATTTGTACCTTTAAATAAAGGTGCAAATGGCTTTTTTATAAGGTCACTTATTCGGATTTAAGGAGGCAGAAGGTGATGGGCTAGAGTTTTTTGTGGAGTTCTTGCTTGTGCTAATTTTTTTAATTAGAAGAGCATTTCCTCTAGGGCAGACTGCATTTTTCTATAGCGCGTGCTGTAAAAACGTTTTGTGCCAATCCCTACAATATTTCTAATTCCAGATACAGCATTTGTCGAGAAAACTTCGTCAAATTCTAAGAATTCTTTTTGAGATATAGGTTTTAACTCCGTTTTAAGTCCTATGCTTGGAGCAAGCCTGTTTATGATATAGTTTCTCATTACACCTGCAACACATCCCTCTTGAAGTGGTGGCGTAACAAGTGTATCTCCTTTAAGGCCAAATAGATTTGACGATGAAAGTTCCACGTATCTTCCGTGCTGATTTATTAGAATGCAATCGTGTAGGCGATTCAATTTTGCATATCGTGCAGCCATTACGTAAAGGAGTGCATTCCCAGTCTTAAATGGAGAGATTTCGCCCGCACACTTTATTTGATTGGGGAATACATCAACAATCATACTTGGTAGCCTATGTGCTAATTTATCAAAATCAAGATTTGTTGTTTGTACAAGGTAGCTTATGCTGTCATTGCTAGGTAGGTATAGTCCGCCAGGATTTCGGAAAACAGTAAGCCGAACTCTGGTGCTTTTAAACTGCTTGTTGCGGTTTAAAAGTTTTACAATCCCCGATTTTATAAGTGTCGATGTGAAAGTTGCTGGCTGTTCGTAGCCAAGCACTTCCATTCCTTGAATTAACCGATCAAAATGGAGGCTAAAAAGAGGAATTTCCGTAGAGTGAGCATGCATGCTTTCGAAGAGAGAGTCGCCGAAGTAAAACCCTCTATTGTTGGGTGCTATGCTAAAATCTTTTTCACTGATTATTTCGCCGTTGTAGCAAACGAATTGCTCCATATATAGTTATCTTCCGAATGAAATTAGTTGACTAAAAAAATGTGTTACTAAACTAGGATCAATAAGAACGGGGTATACAAGACCAAATAGAGCTCCGTAGAAGTGTGCATCGTGATTGATGTTGTCGCCTCCTTTTTTGCTCATGTAGTGAGAATACCAAAGATAAGCCGCTCCAAAAAGAATTCCGGGGATTGGGATTATTGCAAAAAGGTAAAGCGATTGCCATGGATCGAAAAATATCGAGGCAAAAACGATGGCAGATACAGCCCCTGATGCCCCTACTGATTTATAGTAGTAGTTATTTTTGTTTTTCACTATTGAACTTAATGAGGAGATTATAATACCTCCTAAGTAAATAATGAGAATGTGCAAGACAGGTGAAGAGATAAGGTTTACAATTGCAAGTTGGTTAAACCATAGTTGCAGGGCATTCCCAAATGACCACAACACAAACATGTTTATAAGAAGGTGCATCCAATCCGCATGAACAAAACCATGGGTTATTATACGAAAGTATTCCTTTTGGTGCGTAATCCTGTAGGGCGAGAGTAGCAATTTCTCTAAAATTTGTTGGTTATTAAACGCTATGGCTGATATTCCAACTGTTACTGCGATAATGATGATTGTTATCATGACTCTGCTCTTAATGCATTATTTTAAAGATTAGCTCTTTTAGAAGATCCTCTTCACTTTGGTTGTTGCTTCCAATACCTTTACTTTTGAGGTCGTACTCGCGAAGATATTCAATAATTTTCACAGACTGAGGAGGTGAGTATTTTTTTGCAACCTCCTCATAGTCCTTTAGAAAAAAGGAGCTGCTTATCCCTAGTTTTGCTAGCTTTTCCGCTTCAGATGCAATTTTTCCACCAGGCTTTTTGGCGTTAAAGTTGAGCATTTGGAGCTTTAATACCTTCGAAAAAAAAGTATATAGCTGCCCTATTGTGACAATAAAAGGATGATCTTTGGGCGATTTTGCAAAGTAATCGGCTATTTTATACGATTTAACAAAATCTCTTTTGCCAATGGCGTTACATAGCTCAAAAACATTATAATCCTTGCTAATACCTACATTTCGCTCTATATCATCTACCGTAATTTGCTTTCTATCTGATGGAATAACCGTCTTTAACTTCTCTATTTCATGGCTTATCTTGCTGAGGTCATTGCCTAAGAATTCCGATAGTAGGATTGCTGCCTTATCTTGAATTGTAATCCCTTTTGATTTCGCCTCTAAATTAATCCACTCTGGAATTTCGTTGTCGTAGAAGGTATAGGTTTCAAAGACTTCCGCTTGTTTTACAACTTCCTTATACGCAACTGAACGTTTATCCATTGTTTTGCCCTTTAGGCAAATAACTAATATGGTAGATTTTAGTGGGGATTTAAAGTAAACCTCAAGCTGGTTTATGTTTGATAAGTCTTGAGCTTCTCTAATTATTATAACTTGATAATCAGACATCATAGGAAATCGGCGGCAGGCTGTAATTGCTGCGTCTACCTTGGTATCTTTGCCATATAAAATGGTTAAATTAAACGCCTTTTCAGATTCCGAAAGTACGTCATTAGCAAGTGCATTGGCTATTTTATCAATAAATACAGGTTCATCGCCCATTAAGAGGTAAATGGGTTTAAATTTTCGTGCTTTTACGTCATTTAAAATTCGCTGATAATCAGCGATAATATCTTTTGCTTTTGGTTTTTTTGCCATTTTAGAATCTTAAATGCTTTACAGATTTCCCTCCATTTATAAGTTCTTTAAGGGAATCTATTCCAATAGTAACGTGTTGTCGAACAAAATTTTCAGTGACAATCCTGTCGCTTTCCTTCGTTTTTATGCCCGATGAAATCATGGGTTGATCGGATACCAGAAGTAGGGCACCACTTGGTATTTCATTGGCAAATCCGACCGTAAAGATAGTTGCTGTTTCCATATCTATAGCCATTGCACGTGTTTTTGCCAAGTACTCCTTAAATTCCTCGTCATGTTCCCAGACTCTTCGGTTTGTGGTGTATACGGTTCCTGTCCAATAGTCTTTTTGATGATTTCGAATAGTTGACGATACGGAGCGTTGAAGGTTAAATGCCGGAAGGGCTGGAATTTCAGGGGGCATGTAGGAGTCTGAGGTTCCATCATTTCGAATAGCTGCGATTGGAAGAATTAGATCGCCGAGCTCATTCTTCTTTTTTAGTCCGCCACATTTTCCTAAAAACAGCACTGCGCTAGGATGTATAGCGCTCAGAAGGTCCATTATAAGAGCGGCATTCGGACTTCCCATTCCGAAGTTAATAATCGTTATACCATCGGCAGTTGCCGTGAGCATGTTAGCCGCAGGATCAACGATTTGTGTGTTCATTATCTCACAAAAAATGCGAACGTATCGGTTGAAGTTTGTGAGGAGTATGTGGTGCCCAAAATCTTCAATTTTCTGACCTGTATAGCGTTCCAGCCAGTCACGTACAATTTCTTGTTTTGTTTTCATGTTCATAATCGTTTCGGTTGAATTTAGTGAAAAATTATGGGTTAAAAGAAATTTTTATCTTTAGATGGCAATTTAAGATGTTTATAATCGCCATTTTTTGTTAGCATAAGTTGACATTTAAAAGTAACTGCCTTAACTTGCATAAAAGTTTATTGGTTTGATATGGAGATGTTGAATTTGCCAACCTGCGATTTGAATGTTCGAAGAAATGGAATTAAGAAGGAAATCTTTGATTCCATCCGGAAGCGATTTGTCGTGCTAACCCCCGAAGAGTGGGTTCGTCAGCATTTTATTCAATTCCTTTTGAACGAACTCCATGTTCCAGCCTCGTTGATAGGTGTGGAAACTTCGTTAAAGTACAATGGACTTTCAAAGCGCTCAGATATTGTTGTTTACGACCGTATAGGTAAGCCTGCTATGGCGATAGAGTGTAAGGCAAGTACCGTTAAAATTGATCAGAAGGTATTCGATCAGCTGGCTCGGTATAACATGGTTCTCAATGTTAGTTACCTTGTTGTTACTAACGGTATGGTTCACTACTGTTGCCAAATTAATAAGCTAGACGGTTCGTACTCCTTTCTACAGGAGATTCCTCCATTCGAAATGCTTTAGCATTTCGAAATCAGCGCAAGAGGGTTTATCTTTTGAAGAGTATACTCTCCAAGCCACCCGTTTTTTGTTCTAATCCAGTCTTTTTTAAGACCAATAATTTCGAATTCATGCCTGGAGAATAATCTTAGGCTAGGTTCGTTGTTGTCTGCAATGTTACAAAAAAGTTGGTGCACATGCAGGTATTCGAATGCATACTTTGTGAGAAGTTGTAATGCTTCTGATGCATAACCTTTTCCTCTATCTTCGGTGTTGTGAATAAGAATTCCGACTCCTGCGCGCTGATGAAAGGGGTCATAATCGAAAAGGTCGATTATGCCAACAGGGTAGTTCATGAGAGACGATTGATCCTTGGCTTCAATTATTAAACGAAGCTGCTTGGTTTGGTATATGTCTAGCTGGTAATTTTGAATGTACCGCATTAAGGAGTGCTTTGAAAAAGGTGATAGCGTATTGCTCACTCTCCAAACTTCCATGTTATTTTCCCAAGCATAAAGAAGGTCGACATCCTCCAGTTCTGGAGCTCTTAGTTTTACTTGCTCGTTTTCTAGTTTTATCATGACTGCTGTTTATCAACCAAATTTATTTATTTATTTGATAAAAGGGAATAGCCCTATAAAAAAGGGCTAAAGATATACCTTTAACCCTTTTTATTCTTTTGATTGCGATTACAAGTCGGATGGTGCGAATGTTTGAAGGTTGGTTGCTATTTGTTTTAAGAATGCGCCCCCTAAAGCCCCATCAATTATACGATGGTCGTATGAAAGTGACAATATTGTAATGTGACGTATTCCAATTGTATCGCCTAATGGGCTTTCGATCACTACAGGACGTTTTTTTATAGATCCTACGGCGAGTATTGCCACTTGTGGTTGGTTTATGATTGGCGTGCCGGCAAGGTTGTCGAAGGCTCCTAGGTTCGTTATTGTAAATGTGCCTCCTTGAACTTCGTTAGGTTGTAGCTTAAAAGAACGGGCGCGTCGGGCCAAGTCGTTAACGGCGAAGGCTAAGCCTGCAAGATTAAGTCGGTCAGCATTCTTTATTACAGGGACAATAAGATTGTCGTTCGGTAAAGCTGTCGCCATTCCTAGATTGAGGTCTTTTTTGATGTGTATTTGATCGTTTATGACGGAGCTATTAAGAATAGGATAATTTTTTATTGCATCGACCACCGCGCTAAAAAAGAAGGGTGTGTATGTGAGCTTTTCACCATTTTGTTTTTCAAATTTTCCTTTATTTCGCTCTCTCCAATGTACTATATTGGTCATATCTACCTCTATA
Source organism: Alistipes sp. ZOR0009 (assembly GCF_000798815.1). Taxonomy (NCBI): domain Bacteria; kingdom Pseudomonadati; phylum Bacteroidota; class Bacteroidia; order Bacteroidales; family Rikenellaceae; genus Alistipes; species Alistipes sp. ZOR0009. Next base: position 12,207 of record NZ_JTLD01000019.1, read on the forward strand.
AATGAGGTTACATGAGCTGAGGTTTGTTTGGATAGAGTCATATGGTTGGCCGTAAGTCTTCTTAAGCGATCCATCTCTATAATTTCAACGCCGTTCTCAGCCTTCGGATTGAGGGTCGTTGATGGAGTTGCAGATTCCGCTAGTTGGACTTCAACTTTATTGCTACTGTTTAGGTATGATAGAATATCTGTTTTGGTGAGTTTCCCTTCTATTCCAGAACCTTTAATAGATTCCAGTTGATGCTGTGTAAGGCCTTCCTCTTGTGCTATTTTGCGGACAAGGGGAGGTACAAACGCGCCGTTTTTTAGATGCGTAGCAATGTGGTTGGTGGTAACCTCGTTTACTGGTTGGGATGTTGTTGATTGCTCGACGCTGGAGGAGGTAGGTTGTTCTTTAGGTTGTTCTTTTGGGGTATCTGTTTCTTGTTCCTCTCCTTCTATCTCAACAACAGCTAATACTTGTCCCACTTTGGGTATATCTCCTTCGTTGAGTAGCCTTTTGGCTACTTTACCTTCTACAGGTGATGGTATTTCCGAATCGACCTTGTCTGTGGCTACCTCAACGATGGGTGTATCTATATCTACTGTATCGCCTTCTTTAACTAACCATTTCGTTATGGTTGCATCTGTAATACCTTCGCCCATTGCAGGCAGCTTTATTTCGATGAACTTCATGCCAAAAATATTTTTATTCTGATGCATAAACAGCAAGAAACTCTTTTTGTTTGAAGCTAAATGATTGCTTTGGCCTATAATCTGACATAAAAAAAGAAAGCCTACCTTAGTAGACTTTCTCCGATTTGTGTAGCAGTTTGTTGTATATAGATAAAATGTAACAAGCCAAGTTAGGTGTTGACTATTTAGTTTTTGCTGCAATCTCTTTTTTTATTGCAGTAGCCAAACGTTTGATCCCTTCCTCGTTTTTTTCGAGACTCATGAACGAGAAGTTTAGTCTCATTGTATTTCTTCCTTCACCGTTATAGTAGAAGGTTGATCCTGGAACATAGGCCACTTTTTCCTCTATTGCAGTTTGGAAAAGTTCTGTTGTATCAATGAACTCAGGTAATGTAAGGAATATGAATAGACCACCTTCTGGGTTAATCCAGCTTACTTCGCTTGGCATATATTCTTTTAGGCACTTGATAAAATGCTGTTGCTTTGCTTTGTAGGCGTTGATGATAACACTTAGGTTTTTATCAAAAAGACCTTTCTCTATAAAACGAGCAGAAATTCGTTGTACAAAAGCAGGGGTACAAAGGTCTGTGGCTTGTTTCGCGACAACTATTTTATCCAAGATCTCTTCACTCGCAATTGCCCATCCAATTCTAAAACCGGGAACAAATACCTTTGAGAAGGTTCCTAAATGAATAATTCGTTGCGATTTATCTAGCTCTAGCATCGTTTTTTGGGCAGCACCCTCGAATCTTACATCGCGGTAAGGACAATCTTCAAGTATTATAAGATTGTACTTCTCAGCAACAGCGATGATTTCCAACCTGCGCCATTCTGGCATGGTTATTCCAGTTGGGTTTTGAAAATCGGGTATGGTGTAGATGAATTTTGGATGTATTCCTTTGTTTGCGAGCTCAACAACCTTTTCTTCTAGTAAATCGCTTCGCATACCGTATTGGTCTAACTCAATACCTTCAAGATTTGCTCCATAGGAAAGGAATGCGCTTAGAGCACCAAGGTAGGATGGTAGACCGCAAATAATGGTATCACCTGGATTTATGAAGACCTTAGCAGTAAGATCGAGCCCTTGCTGTGACGCAGTTGTAATTATAAGATTCTTTTCCTCTATATTGATACCTTGCTTTTGGTAGCGCTCAACCAATAATTTACGAAGTAGCGCATCTCCTTCTGTAGTTCCGTATTGTAGCGCTAATGCACCTTCCGTTTTTAAAACTTCACTAGAAACTTCGGCGAGTTCTTCAGTTGGGAATAGCGTAGGATCGGGAAGACCTCCTGCAAAGGAGATGATCTCAGGACGTTGCGTTAGCTTTAGAATTTCTCTGATTGCAGAACGCTTCATTCCTTTTATATTGTTCGAAAGTAGATTTTCTAGTTCATTTACCATAATTCTTCCTTTTTGTGGTTTTCGCTTTTAAACTGTATTTTAATATTTGCCTACCTAGGTGCGATGCAATATTCAATAAGTTTATGCGTGGCAATATTACGAAATGAAATCTAAAAACAAATAAAACGTGTAAATTATTTGTAAAAATCTTGTATTAGTGTTTAAATAATAGTTTTTACTCTTTGTTGCTTTATAATCTGAAACAGCAGGACAGGAGATGGTTAAGGTTAATTTTATGAGAAAATGAAGTTAGTTTAAAGTTTGTAGATATTTAGAAATAAAAAAGGTGGACAATCGTCCACCTTTTTCTATAGTATTTTACTCCTATTTTTGGCACTCTGTAGCGTACTGTAGACAACCGCTTTTATTTCCATACTTACAGGCTCGTTGGGCATCGGCGCAGCCGTTTGTCTTATCGTTAGTCTTGAAGTAGGCCATACTTCTGTTGTAGTAGGCTTGTCCATTATTGGGGGCAAAGTTAATTGCTAGCGAAAAACTGTCTATAGAATCTGAAAATCGGCTTAATCCATACTGTGCAAGCCCTAAATTCATGAAAGCATCAGCATTTTTTTCATTAAAAGAAATCGATTTTTGAGCTTCAACAGCGGCTAGTTCGTACTTGTACGCTTGATTTTGCATAAAAGCAATGTTGGCATGAATGGTTGATTTTAGCGAGTCTGAAGCGGAGGGTAGTGCTTTTTCAAACTCTTTTACGGCTTCTTCATACTGTTCTCTAAGACCTAGAACTTTTGCTCTTAGGATTAGTATGTCTGCATCATTGGGGTTTACGGCTATTGATTTATCAACAGCGGCTTGGGCGCTTTTAAGCTGATTAAGGTATGCGTAGCTTGCAACAACGCCTGAAAGAGCGTCTTTTTGAACGGGGTTGGATTTTAGTATATCCTCAAAAACTTTGGCAGCTTCGCTATATTGCTGTGTTTTAAGAAAATTTTTACCCTTATTGATTTTCGATTGAATGTTCTCTTGTGCCGCAACTGTATAACTTGATAACAAGCATATTATCAGCAACGATAGAATGTTTTTCATATTCCCTTTTTTTGTGGTGGTAAGAATTACCAACCGTTATCAGCCAACTCAGTACCTTCTTCTCGTAAACGAAATTTCGTTTCGACTAATATATGTAAATTAACGAAACCTAAAGAGTGTCTCCAAAAGTTTTTTCGAATGGCATCCGGTTTTTGATAGATCGGCCGAGCGTTATTTCATCGGTATACTCTAATTCATCGCCAAATCCAACGCCTCGAGCAATTGTTGATATTTGGATGTTGAACCCTTTTATTTTTCTGAAAATGTAGAAGTTTGTTGTTTCACCCTCCATGTTGGTGCTCAATGCTAGAATTACCTCTTTAACTTCTTCATTGGAAATACGTTCTATCAGGTTGTTTATGGTTAAATCACCAGGTCCAATGCCGTCCATTGGGGATATTAACCCACCTAATACGTGATAAAGCCCATTGAATTGGTGGGTACTTTCAATCGACATTACATCTCGGATATTTTCCACAACGCAGACTACAGCTCGGTCTCTTGAAGTATTAGAGCAAATCTCACATGTCTCGCTGTCTGAGATGTTGTGGCACACTTTACACCGTTTTATTTCGTTTTTTAGGGTGATAAAGGAATGCCCAAAACGTTCAACATCTTCAGTTGCCCATTTGAGCATGTGCAGTACAAGCCTAAGAGCCGTTTTTTTCCCTACTCCAGGGAGTTTTGCAAACTCGCTTACAGCATTCTCTAAAAGCTTAGAGGGGTATTCGTTGATGTTCATTTGTTATGAGTGAGACGCAAAGTTAACGATTTTATTGGTTGATATAGTTGCTAAGGGATGCTGTTCTTTTGAGGATAGATATGAAAAAGGCCCTAGCAATATCGCTAGGACCTTTTTTTGCTATTTGATGGCTTTTAAACGCTCTATTGCTGGCTGGTAATTTTTATTTGCGGCTTTTTCCAACCATTTTTTTGCTATTTCGATATTGATAGGAATTTCTTTGTTATCGGAGAAAATCAACCCTAAGCTATACTGCGCTTCTGTTTGTCCATGCTCGGCTGCTTTTGTGTACCACTCTATTGCTTTGGGAGTATCCTTTTTGAAAAGGTATCCTTTTTGAAGCGAAAGTCCAATATAGTATTCCGCATCGGGATATCCATTTACTCCCGATTTTAGCAGCCATGTAGAAGCTTCTCGGTCGTCGTTAATTTTTATATAGTGCATGGCTAGCTCAAATTGTGCTTTAGGATAGTCTTGGCTTGCTGCTTTTTGTATTTGTTCAAAGGCTTTTGCTGAACTCTTTTCCACTCCATTACCGGTTTCGTACATTTTGCTAAGCAGCAAAAAGGCTTCTGGATTGTTTTTAGTAGCGGCATCAGAGAGCAGCTCGTATGCTTTGTGGTAATCCTGTTCAATACCCCAACCCTGATAGTACAAACGACCAAGAGCCACTTGTGCGTCAATACTACCCGCTGCTTTGGCAAACTGGTAGTATTCTGCTGCTTTCGAGTAGTTTTTATCTATACCTTGACCATTTTCGAGCATTGAACCGTAAAAATATTGAGCGTCAGGATTACCTAATTTGGCTGCTTGCTCTATCCATTGGGCCGATTTTGCAAAACTCTGTCCAACGTAAACGCCATCGTAATACATCAATCCGATCTGAAATTGAGCTTGAGTATTAAGCTGATCGGCTGATTTTAAGTACCAATCGAATGCTTTTTGAACATTCTTCTCAACTCCAAATCCGTTAAAGTACATTGTGCCAATATATAAATCGGCTGTAGCATTGCCTAAATCCGAAGCCTGCTTAAAAAAATCAAATGCTTTGGTGTATTCCTTCTTTACATATTGACGCAGCCCTGCATGGAATTCTCGTTCTCCGCGGTCCTTCGTGTTTTGTGCAAATAGAAATGGAGTTAAGAGTATGAATGAGATTGTCAAGATGACGGTTAGTTGTTTATGCATTGCATTTATTTAATGTTGTAATACCGTTAACGCCAAAAGTAGCCATTTCATTGCTCGAAAAGTGTTGTTATTCCGAATTTTTAAGTTCTTTAAAAATAGCATTCTACTTCTTCACTGTTCTTTCTTCCAATTTGGCTGTTGATGTATCTTTTGCTAAGCTTGTAGCCGAAAAATTTAGCACATGTCTCCACTCTTTATTTCGCTAATTATTGTCCTATACTTTTCGGGTTTGATCTTGATTTCGTATCTAACTACCCGTAAGCTTGATAGTCAAAGTTTTTATAGGGGTACTAAAAAATCTCCCTGGTATGTAATTGCCATTGGGATGATTGGTACTTCCATTTCAGGTGTGACTTTTATATCTGTTCCTGGTTGGGTGTTAACCAAGCAGTTTGGCTACCTGCAGATGGTTTTAGGCTTTCTTTTAGGCTATTTTGTTATAGCTAACGTGCTGTTGCCTTTATACTACAGGCTGAATCTGACATCAATCTACACCTATCTTCGCGATCGATTGGGTTACTGGTCGTATAAAACGGGGGCTTCGTTTTTTTTGATCAGTCGCACCATTGGTGCTGCATTTAGGCTTTACCTCGTATCTATGGTACTTCAGACGCTTGTTTTTGAGCCGTTGGGTGTCCCTTTTTGGGCTACGGTAACCGGAACTATCGGATTGATTTGGCTATACACATTTAAAGGAGGTATTAAAACAATCATTTGGACAGACTTGATACAAACTCTGGCCATGCTTACAACGGTGGTGCTGTCGTTGTTTTTAATAAAGGATGCGCTCCATTTTTCTTTTGGAGAGATGGTAGATGCAATTCGTAGTAGTGCCTATTCTAAGGTCTGGTTTTTTGACGATGTGCGTAGCAGCAGCTACTTTTGGAAGCAGTTTTTGGCAGGGGCATTTACTACCATTGTAATGACAGGGCTCGACCAGGATATGATGCAGAAAAACCTAGCATGCCGAAACCTCAAGGAAGCCAAAAAGAATATGTATACCTACGGGTTCATGTTTTTGCCCATCAACCTCATGTTTCTATCGCTAGGGGCACTCCTGGCGCTGTTTGCTGTAAAAAATGGAATTGCCATACCGGAGCATACGGATAAGTTTTTCCCAATGCTGGCAACGGGAGGTTACTTTCATCCTGCGCTTGGGGTAATATTTATTGTTGGCATAATTGCGGCTGCCTACTCAAGTGCCGATTCGGCATTGGCTGCGCTCACAACCTCTTTCACCATCGATATTTTGGAGGCTGATAAATACGAAGCAGCCAAAACTAAACGTATGCGTTTTAAGGTACACCTTGGACTCTCGTTGGTTATGATCTTGGTGATTTTAGCTTTTAGGTTGATAAATAATGATGCGGTCATTAGCGCGCTTTATACCATTGCAGGCTATACTTATGGACCTCTGTTAGGTTTGTATGCCTTTGGTTTGTTTACTAAGTTGGGAGTTAGAGATAGGGTGGTTCCTTTTTTGGCTTTGGCAGCACCAGCCTTCAGCTACGTTCTTAGCATTAATTCTAAAAGTTGGTTTGGAGGCTACGAAATAGGCTTTGAGCTGCTAATGATTAATGGGCTTTTCATGTTCTTGGGGATGTTAGCCTTCAGTAAGCGAAAATAACTTTTTTATTTGCAGAGGATATTCGGATTTATGCTAGTAAGCAATTCTGTTATTTGAGAACGAAAAAGAAACTTAGATAATATAGTAGAAATAAAGCCGCTCAACATTAATGCTGAGCGGCTTTACTTTATGTCGTCTTTTACTATTTAAACACAAAATGTAGCGGAACAAGGCTTGTTGCAGATGGAAGCTCTACGATTTGTTCCGTTCCGTAGCAAATTACCTTAAACGGTTCTCCGTTGCGCATTTCACTTTCTAAGAGGACCTGTCTACACGATCCACAGGGGTAGACCGCTTGCTTGGTTTGCTCTCTATTTGCAGATGCGGTAACTGCTAGCGCTTTGATCTTTTTGTCTGGATACTGCGCTTGTGCGTAGAATATTGCTGTGCGTTCAGCGCAAATTCCCGAGGGGTAGGCCGCATTTTCCTGGTTGTTTCCAGTAACAATAGTTCCGTCTTCAAGTAGTAGCGCGGCTCCTACCTGAAAGTTGGAGTACGGGGCATACGCTTTTTGCTGTGCTTCTAGCGCCTCCTTTATTAACTCCCTTTCCGAAGCTGATAAGTTCTCCTGATTTTGATGTTCTTTATAGTGAACAGTAAATGTTTTTTCCATGGCTAGAATTAAAAGTAGGGTTATTTCCTGTTTTGATTTGTAAAAATAGGTGTTTGAAACTATTTTAGCACCTATTAAATCGATTTTTTATAATGATTACCCTACGACCACTCGCTTTACTCACTTTCTTGGTGTGCGCTGCAACGTTTGGCTTTGGACAGAAAATGACAAAGGAACAGTACATTGAGAAGTATAAGGGGCTTGCCATTGAGCAGATGAAAAAAAATGGAGTCCCAGCATCAATTATTATGGGGCAGGCTCTGATAGAGTCTGGCAACGGTAATGGTCGTTTGGCAATTGAGGCAAACAACCACTTTGGAATTAAATGCCATAAAGATTGGACTGGTCCTTCCGTTAGGCAGGATGATGATGCACCTCAGGAGTGCTTCAGAAAGTACGATAGTCCTCGAGGTTCGTTCGAAGATCACTCTGCCTATCTCCGAGCAAATAAGCGTTACGCTTTCCTTTTCGATTTGCAGGTTACCGATTATAAGGGCTGGGCATACGGATTAAAGAAGGCGGGATATGCTACCAACCCTCGCTATGCCGAAATTCTAATTAAGCAAATTGAGGATAATCAGCTTTACCTTTTAGATCAGGGTGTAGATATTTCTTTTGCAACAAAGCCATCTACTACGGTTAAAAGCAAAAAGCGAGGTTCTAAGAGTAAGGATGATGAGGTTTTTGTGGTTGATATTTATGATCAGCGGAATGTATCGGAGTGTAATGGAGCTAAATTTATTATAGTTAAGGAGGGAGATACATTTGATAAGCTGGCCGAACAGTACGATATTATGCGCTGGCAGCTTTACAAGTATAACGAGCTCAATTCCGATTCCATTATACGACCTGGGCAGCGTATTTATATCCAACCAAAGAGGAGCAAGGCGTCTAAGGGTAACGATTTCTATACGGCTGTTGATGGTGATAAGATGTATCAGATTGCTCAAAACTATGGGGTAAAGTTGAAGAAACTTTACAAGATGAACGAGATGAAGCCGGGAGATGAGCCAACTTCAGGACAAAAGATATATCTCCGCAGCTATAAATCTGGGAAAAACTGGCTGCAACGGCTGTTTAGCGGCGAGTAGGCAAGATTAAAGGTGATGGAAAACAGCATCATCAGGTTGGCCGTAGTCTTTTGGCTACGGCTTTACTGTAGGCTTTTTTCTGGCTGCTAAAATTCATATATTTACTTTCAAAATATTGGTATGATACCTTTTAAGTTTATGAGCCGAAGTGTAGAGGAAGCTATTTTAGAGGAACTAAGCTTAACCGATGTGTTAGCAGTAGAGCGTACGCACTTGGCGATAGAGCGGACTTTTTTATCTTACTTCCGTACGGCAGTAGTGTTTGCCAGCGCAGGTTTTACGATACTTAAGGTTACCTCTTTGCATACACAGATAATGGAGCTAGGGATAATCCTGTTAGCAATGTCTCCTATTATTCTTTTTGTTGGGATTTGGAGGTTTGTTATTGCCTATAAAAAGGTGAAGCAGCATTACAGACGATTCGTTAAGCATTTTACTGAAAGTAAAGCATAAAAAAAGCCCCATTGGGGCTTTTTTAACGATAATCTTATTGCTACTACCTTTTTCCTGTATTGGGGAATGAAAGAGGGAGACGAACAATCTTTCCAAATTGGGATACAGGCATCTTTGCAGTATATAGAATGTCTTTTCCGTCAATTATTCTTACGGTGCAGATATCGGGATATCTTGCATAAATAACGGCCTCTTTGCCCTTCTCTGCAATGTTTTGAGGCGCTTGGCTTGCTGCGTTATTGGCAACAACTTCAACGGTTAATGGACGACCAGAGAGGTCTCCTTCACCAACAATACCTTTGTTTTCAGAGTATCTGCAAAGGATGCTATTTGATTTGCCATTTTCTGCCTTTGGGGTAACTTCCTGCTGGTAGCTCATGGTATCAACGTAGGTTTTACCGATAAATAGCGACAGGTACTCCTTCTCGAGGCGAGCAATCTCGTTTAATGCAACCTTTAGTGCCTCGCCATTATTAAATACGTTGTCAATTTCACCAGATATGAGGTCGACCCTGCGTTTTCTGAGATTGAATATGAAGTTGGCGGCGTCGGCAGCTTTTGATTCTGCGCTTTTTTCAACCAGCATGTTCTTTTGAACGGGAATCTTTACGAACGAGGTGTCCATTTTTACTCCAGAGAAGAAGGTGGCGTTCTCCTTGTAGATGTTCGGATCGGCACCTAAATCGGTAAATGGAGGCGCAATGTTTACTTCTTTAGAAGGAGTGGTTGCTTCAACATTAGGGACTACAAAGCCTGTAGGAACGATTAATCCCTGTTTCGCCATCTCCAAAAAGCTCATGTCTGTTCCGTATGGAGCATCGGCTGCGTACACGTTACTTCCGTCTGCTTCCTCGTAGGTGCTTCCTGTAATGCTTAGTATCTTATAGTAATCTTTGTTCCCTTGTTCTACATCTGTAATACCAAGATACTTTTGCGCGTACTGGGCATAGGGGCCGCTTTTATAAATAAGACGTGCAACCTTAACCTTGAATGTTAGCGTTGTTTGTGGTAGCGAGTAGATGTAGGCACCAGGTTTTACGCTCTCCGGATTTTGGGCAGGTGTGGTATTCACCATCTTCTGTGCCATGGCACAACTTGTACCCAAAATCAACGTGCTAATAAGTATGTATCTCTTCATACGATAAAAGTTATTTAAAAGTCGTAGAACCTGCATCTCAAACGAGGAGCAGGCCTTAGAGTTTGGATTTAGCGCAAAGTTACGAATTTCTGATAGACCAGAGGGATTTAAATGCATTGCCAATATTGGAGATAATGTCTGAGGCGATAAGCGATTCTTGTCCCATCTCGCCTGCTGCTATATCACCAGCAGAACCATGTAGGTATACACCCAAAATTGATGCTTCTTCAGGGGAGTATCCCTGTCCAAGTAGGCTAAGAATTATCCCTGTAAGCACATCGCCGCTGCCTGCGGTAGCCATGCCTGGATTGCCAACAGATGCGAACCAAAGCTTTCCGTCAGGCGAAGCTATGACGGTGTTGGCACCTTTAAGTACCACATACACGCTTAGCTCTTTGGCAAAGCGTAGCAGCAGCTGTATTTTTTCCAAGTCGTTATTCCAGCCCCCAGCAAGCCTTTCGAATTCTTTAGGATGAGGCGTAAGTATGGCAAATTTCGGAATAGCACGTAGCAGCTCCTTGTTGTAGGAGATGATGTTTAGCCCATCAGCATCTATAACCAGCGGCATGCGCTTGGCATCTACAAGTAGGTTGGCAAGCGCAGCAATGGTGGTTTGGTTAACCCCGATTCCTGGTCCTACGCCAATGGCATCGAATGCCATGACGCTGCTGTGCTTGGTAAATCGCTCGCTATCGGAGTCGAGCTCTATGATTACCTCGGGGATGGATATATTAATAGGTGTTTGGCAGCCATGGGGGATGTGGGTCGTAAGCAATCCGGAGCCAGTTCGCATGCAGGCTTTAGAGGCTAGGATGGCGGCTCCGAGCATTTGCTGCGATCCGGCAATTAGGTAGCAGTGCCCAAAGGTTCCCTTGTGGGCAAAGCGCCTGCGCTTGTAGAGCATTTTGGCAGCCATGCTGCTTGTTACGTAGAACATGTTGCTGGGGAAGCCCTCCAACGCCTTTGCGCTAAGTCCTATTGGAACGATGCTCAGTTCGCCCACAAATGCATCGTTCTCGGGTAGGAGTAGCGATAGCTTGGGCATTTGTAGGGTGACGGTGTACGAGGCTCTGATGGTTGCGTCGGTATCGTTCTCCGCATTATCCTCCGACATTAGCCCCGAGGGCATGTCTATGGCAATGGTTACGCATCCGCTATCGTTAATGTACTCCACAATTTGCTTGTTAAAGCCATCTAGCGGGCGGTTGAGTCCCGATCCGAAGAGGGCATCTACAACCACTACGTCGGGGTTTAGGTAGGGAACCACCTCGTTTTCCCTTAATGCCTCAATCGATAGGCTGTCGGAAGGAACAAGCCGTCCGAGGTTGGCGTTGCGTTCGGCAGTTTCATTGGCCGTTGTCTGGATGGCGTAAACCTGAACCTTGTAGCCCGATTCGGCCAGCAGGCGGGCGGTTGCCAGCCCATCCCCACCATTATTCCCCGATCCTGCAAATATGGCGAACTCGGTCGCGGTGTCAGGGTAGAGCGTCATTATGCGGTTAGTAATGGCTATAGCTGCGCGCTCCATTAGTTCGATTGCCGAAATGGGTTCGTTGTCAATAGTGTACTGGTCTATTGCCTTGATGAGCTCTGCGGGGAATATTTTCATGGCTGTGGGTTGACTGTTGTGTTTAACAAATATAGCGAAGCAAAGCACACCATCGACCATTCTTGCCAAAATAACGCTGATATTTATTTAAGCTAACAACTGTAATTAAATCCTTCGAAGTTCTTTATAAATGGAAGATAAAAAGTTGCAGAACGTTTCGGAATTAATATCTTTGCCAGCAATCAAACACAATTAACACTAATTTAAAACAACAATAGATATGTTTAAAGGACAGCCCAAAGGTTTAATAGCTGCTGCCTTAGCGAACATGGGGGAGCGCTTCGGCTTCTACATTATGATGGCGATATTAACGCTGTTTATATCTGCTAAGTTTGGCCTATCTGAAACCACTACCGGATATATTTATTCGGCTTTTTATGCATCAATTTACTTGCTAGCACTTGTTGGTGGTGTTATTGCCGACAAAACCAAGAACTACAAGGGGACAATCCTATTCGGTCTTATTTTAATGGCCGTTGGTTACCTCCTGATTTCGATTCCAACGCCTACTCCAGTACCAAGTTTGGCCCTTTACCTAACCATGACCTGCTTGGGTCTTTTGGTTATCGCTTTCGGTAATGGTCTTTTCAAAGGAAACCTACAGGCGCTTGTTGGTCAGATGTACGACAACAAGGAGTTTAGCGATAAGAGAGACTCTGGATTCCAGATCTTCTATATGTTTATCAACATTGGAGGTTTCTTCGCACCTTGGATTGCTATTGGTGTAAGAAACTGGTGGTTGAAGGTGAACAACTTCGACTACAACGCAAGCCTTCCTGAACTTTGCCACAAGTACCTTGCTGATGGCAATAATATGAATCCTGAGTCGCTATCTCGCCTTCAAGACTATGCCAACGCGGCTATTCTAGATAAGACTCCAGTAACCGATCTTACCGCTTTCGTAAACAGCTACCTTGATGTTTTCAACCGCGGATTCCAGTACGCCTTCATGGCTGCTATCGTTGCTATGGTGATCTCGTTGGTTGTTTTCTTGCTTAACAAGAACAAATTCCCAGATCCTGCTAAAAAGGCGGTTGCTAAAGATGCTGCTCACAAGATTTCGAGAGAAGAGGTACAGATGAGCGCCCACGAAATTAAGCAACGTATCTATGCGCTTTTCGCAGTTTTCGGTGTGGTTATTTTCTTCTGGCTTTCGTTCCACCAAAATGGCTACTCGCTAACCTACTTTGCGCGCGACTATGTAGACTTGAGCGTTATTAACATCGACCTTGGGTTTACAAGCATAAAGGGAGCGGAAATCTTCCAAAGCGTTAATCCATTCTTCGTTGTTACCCTTACTCCACTTATCATGTGGCTATTTAGCTTCATGAAGAGCAGAGGTAAAGAAACGTCAACTCCAATGAAGATTGCTATCGGTATGGGGATTGCCTCTATGGCCTACATCTTCCTAATGATCTTCTCTTTCGTTCTTCCTGGAAAGGAAGCGCTAGGTTCTATGTCGGAAGCTCAAATTAGCGCAATTCGTGTTACTCCTTGGATTATGGTTATCCTTTACTTTATCCTAACCGTAGCCGAGCTGTTCATCTCTCCACTTGGACTATCATTCGTATCTAAGGTTGCACCTCCACACCTACAAGGTTTGATGCAAGGTGCTTGGTTGGCTGCAACGGCTGTAGGTAACTCGCTTCTATTTGTTGGTGGTATCCTTTACACTTCAGTACCTATCTGGGCTTGCTGGTTGGTGTTTGTGGGAGCAACAGCAGCATCGATGTTGGTTATGCTATCGATGGTTAAGTGGCTCGAAAAGGTAACCTTGAGCTCATCTCAAGCGTAGTAAAATACTCGATTATAATACATAAAAATGGCTACCTTTACGGTGGCCATTTTTTTATAGGATACACATGAAGAAGATTGAATTTAAGCTCACCAAGGGCGATTTTATACAGCTTACCCAGCTTATTAAGGCGGTAAATATATCGAGCAATGGCGCCGAAGCAGGCGTGATGGTGGAAGACGGCATTGTGAAGCTGAACGGTAACGTCGAAAGCCGTAAGCGCGCCAAGATACGCGTGGGCGATGTGGTGGAGGTACTCGAGCACGAAATTCATGTGCTGTAGGTGTGCTGATACTTGATTGGATCGCTGTTTTAAGCCTAAGCCGCATTGCATGCGGTTTTTTTAGTTTACATACTTTGGGGGATAGTGTCCCCTTGTAGGTGCTCCGTACCACCTCGGAGGTCCAACCGACCACCTATACAGGTGGTAGCAACCACCTCGAAGGTGTATCGAACCACCCTGATAGGTATTCCCGACCACCCTTGTAGGTGCTCCGTACCACCTCCGACCCCCTCTGACCCGGTTCCGAACCCCGTCGGATACGTTGCATAACCCCAACGGATACGTTGTGCAACCCCGTCGGATACGTCCCGGACCACCCCGGATACGTTGTACAACCCCGCCGGATACGTCCAACGACGCATCGACCCGGTTCCGAACCCCGACCGACCACCTCCGAACCCCTCTGATCTGGTCTTGAACCCCGTCGGATACGTTGCATAACCCCAACGGATACGTTGTGCAACCCCAACGGATACGTTCCGGACCACCCCAGGTACGTTGTGCAACCCCAACGGATACGTCCAACGACGCATCGACCCGGTTCTGAACCCCGACCGACCACCTCCGAACCCCTCTGACCCGGTTCCGAACCCCGTCGGATACGTTCCGGACCACCCCAGATACGTTGTGCAACCCCAACGGATACGTCCCGGACCACCCCAGATACGTTATATAACCCCAACGGGTATATTGTACGTCGTCTTTGAGGTGGCCTCGAAACCGAGGTTTCGTTTTACTTCTGGAGCTTCCTGTATGGCTATGAGTTCGGTTTATCGGCGAAATCGTAGGGATAAAAAAAGAGGGCCTCCTTAAAAGGAAGCCCTCGAAAGCTCGTTGGGTGAGGTACTACAGGTTGGCCTCAACGTATTCTACAAATTTGGTGTGTAGCTGTGTTCTGGTTTTTCCTCCGTAAATGCTGTGGTTCTTGTCGGGGTAAACCATCATATCGTACTGCTTGTTGGCTTGGATTAGCTTCGACACCAGCTCGTAGCTGTTTTGGATGTGCACGTTATCGTCGGCGGTGCCGTGTACGATAAGCACCTTACCCTTAAGTCCGGCAACATGGTTGATGGGCGAGTTGTCGTCGTATCCCTTAGGATTGTCTTGAGGTAGACCGTTAAAGCGTTCGGTGTAGATGCTATCATAGTACCTCCAGTTGGTTACTGGGGCAATGGCGATGGCCATCTTAAATACGTCGGCGCCTTGGAAAATGGCATTAAGCGACATGAATCCGCCGTAGCTCCATCCCCATATACCGATGCGGCTTTTATCTACGTAGGGAAGGGTACCTAGATACTTAGCGGCGTTAATTTGGTCTATAACCTCCAGCTTTCCAAGCTGGCCGTAGGTTTGCTTCTTAAACGCTTCGCCACGGGCGCCGGTGCCACGGCCATCTACACATACCACCAGGTAGCCTTTCTGAGCAAGCACGTTTTCCCAGCCCAATCCCCACGAATCGAGCACCTGCTGCGATCCGGGACCGCTGTACTGGGTCATAAATACGGGGTACTTGGTGCCCTCGTTAAAGCCAACTGGCTTAATCATCCAGCCGTTAAGTACTACGCCTTCGGGGGTGGTAAAGCTGAAAAATTCCTTTGGGTTAAGGTTGTACTCCTTGACTTTTTCCTGCAAAGCCGAGTTGTCTTCGAGCAGGCGTATTTGCTTGCCGCTGGCCTCGTGTAGGGTTATGAAGGTGGGAGTGGAGGTGCTGCTAAAGAAGTTGATGTAGTACTTGCAGCCTGCGCTAAAGGTGGCATGGTTGGTGCCGGCAAGGGTAGATAGCTTCTTGTTAATCTTCCCGTTTAGCGAGGTAACGTACAGCTCGCGCTGCATGGGCGATATGGCAGCGGCTTGGTAGTACACCAGCCCCTTCACTTCGTCTATCCCGGCTATCTCGGTAACATCCCAGCTGCCTTTGGTGAGCTGGCGAACCTGCTTACCGTTCATATCGTAAAGGTACAGGTGGTTGTATCCGTCCTTTTCGCTGGTTATGATAAATTGCTTGCCGTTGGCAAGGAAGGTGAGGTACTCGTCAGTAACCTCAGCAATGTAGCGGTCGTTTTTTTCGGTGTATAGGGCGTATGATTCGCCTGTGCCGGCGTTGGCAACCAGAATGTCTAGCTGGTTTTGTAGGCGGTTAAGGCGTATCATGGCCAGCTTGTTGGGGTCCGTAGTCCACTTTATGCGGGCAATGTACTGGTTATCCTCGTCGCCAACGTTCATTTTGGTTGATTTGGCAGCCGCAAGATCGTAGCAGTAGATTGATACTACCGAGTTTTGCTCGCCAGCCTTTGGATACTTATAGGTATAGTTGCTTGGGTAGAGCTGGTTTTCAAACTTATTCATGTTGAAAAGCTTTACCCTCGATTCGTCGAAACGGTAGTAGGCTAGCTTCTTGCTGTCTGGCGACCAGGCAAAAGCTTTGGCGAAGCCAAACTCCTCTTCGTATACCCAGTCGGTCGATCCGTTGATGATTTCGTTGAATTTTCCGTCGACGGTAACCTGCGTTTCTACGCCAGAGGCTAAATCTTTTATGTAAACGTTGTTATTTCTAGCAAAGGCAACCTTTGATCCGTCGGGAGAGAAGGTGGCGTAGCTCTGCTTGCCGTTAGTTGATAGAGGGCTGATTTCCTTGGTTGCTCGGTTGTACACGAAGTAATCTGCCGTAAACGAGCGGCGGTAGATATCCTCGTAGTTCGTTAGTAGCAGCATCTCCTTTTCGTCGTTGCTAAAGGAGTAGTCTACAACCATGGCAATTTTTTTGCTGGCCAGCTGTTTCCCTGTTAGAATGGTGTCGGCTACTTTTCCAGTTTGGTAGCTATACATTAGGATGTTGGCGCCTTCGCGAGCGGTATAGTGCATTCCGTCCTTCATGGAGGATAGCCCATAAACGGATTTAGCCCTAAAGGTTCCCTTCTCGGTGAAGTCGGCAACCGTTACGCTCTTCTTTTGCGCAAAACCAGACATTCCTAAAAACATCGCAGCGGCAAGGACGGCTGCAGCTCTAAGTTTTGTCATTTGTTACGTTTTTTGATGTTAGTTCTTTTCGCTAAAAGTATGGAAATGGTGCTAATGCACCAAGCTATTAGACCGCGTTTTATCCCCAAAATTGTGCTACATTTATGCATAAACATTAATAAGTTACTCCTATGTGTAAGGAATTGGTAGAAATGCTTATGGCTTTAGGAAGTGCGGAGGTAAAAGTTAAGGTGGAGTACTTCTTTAAGACGGGTAAGGGGCAGTATGGCGAGGGCGATCAGTTTATTGGATTAAAGGTGCCCACCATACGCCAAACGATAAAGCCCTACCAGCATCAGCTCTCTCCGTTGGATGCGGAGTTGCTTGTTCAATCGCCGTTTCACGAGATCCGCTTGGCTGGTTTGCTGATTTGGGTGGCGCAGTTCAAAAAGGCGAAGGATTCCCAGCAACGAAAGGCCATTGTAGATTTGTACCTAAAGAACACCAAGCATGTCAACAACTGGGATTTAGTAGATCTGAGCTGCGTTGAGATACTTGGGGGATACCTGCAGGGCAGGCCTAAGGATTTGCTCTTTAAATTATCTCTCTCAGAAAGCCTATGGGAGCAGAGAATTGCGATGGTAACCACGCTTGCGTTTATCCGAAAAAACGAGCACGATACAGCGCTGCTGCTGTGCGAGCACTTCCTTTCTCATCGGCACGATTTAATGCACAAGGCATCAGGTTGGTGCTTGCGTGAGATTGGGAAAAGGAATAAAGCGGCTCTGGTTGCTTTCTTAGACCAGCATGCGGCCATTATGCCGCGTACAATGTTGCGCTATAGCATTGAAAAAATGGATGATGAGGAGCGAAAATACTACTTAGATGCAAAGGAGAGGGCGTTAAAACATAAAAGTTGATTTTTAAGAGAAAAAATCACGGAATCGACTTGTTGGGTCTGAAAAAAAAGAGTACACTTGCACTGGAAATTGAATGTTATTAAACACAAAATATTTCTCAGCATCTAGCAACTTAATGGGTTCAATTGAAACAGGTTGGATTCTTAAGTCTGTTGATTTGGGTTTGGTTGAGACAGAGCGAAAGTTCTGTTTAATTGTTTGACTTAATTTCGGCTAATGCAGCTGGCTAACGTATTTCCAATTGCTGAGTGAGGATTGCGTGTGGTTTTTGTGAAATAACCTACTAGTTGAGCAATAAAAAAATTAAGGCTGTACGTAAGTACAGCCTTTTTCTTTATCTGATTTACTTCTGGGTTAGTTTCCACCACCACCGCCTGTTGTACCACCTTTGTTTCCGCCGCCTTTCACATCGTCGTTGTTAATGCTGCGAGCAGCCTTCTTTACGGTTTGTCCCATCTTCCCAAATCGGTAGGTTACCGAAAGGCGGAAGGTGCGCATTTCCGATTCGTTTCTGTTGTAGGTAACTAGCGTAGGAGAGACAGAGCTTGTTTCCCATACCTGCATCTTCTTAAACGGATTGTTTGCTGATATCGTTAGGGCCATCTTCTTATTCATGAAATCTTTGCGGAGGCTGATTCCATGGTAGGAAAAGGGTTGTGTTTTCTCAAATAGCTCAATTCTTTTCGAATGATATCCTCCGTAACTCGATAGGGTAAATGACTTGAGGAAGGTCCAGCGAAGATTTCCCCCGAAGTTGTAATTCCATCCCTCTTTTTCCACAAATTTTGGAGCTAACACCCCATTCGTAAAGTCTTGGGTGTATCCATCAAACATACCATATTCCACATCGCCATAAGCGCTAATAGAGAAGGTGGGAAGTGGGTTAACTGAGCCGTATAGTGAGAGCCCATACTGGTTGTTTTTACCCAGATTATCGAATGTCTTTTCGTAGGCACCCGATGATTGTGGCTTGTATACCGTTTGGATTGCATTATTGTTTAGCCTAGCATACATGCTGATGTCGAAGCTATACTTTGAGGCAAAGAAGTTGTATCCCAAGTCGAATGAGTTAACTTTTTCGGTCTTAAGGTTTGGATTTCCGTAAGAAATCATGATTGGATTTACATCATCGATATAGGGGTTTAGGTACCAGATACTAGGGCGCTGTAGGCGCTGTGTGTAGGATAGTTTAAGGCTGCTTGCATCGCCCATGTTGTACGAAATGGTTGCATAGGGAACTACATCCGTTAGGCTGTTGGTAAACGACATGTCCTTCCCTTTTTGGTTGTAAGAGCCGTCGGTATAGCAATCTTCTAAGCGGGCACCTACTTTGAACGATGTTTGGTTTAGCTTGAGGAGGTAGCCTACATAAGCTGCAACAATATTTTGGGTGTAGTCTAGGTCATTGTTTCGGCTATTGTCCGGAATCCAACTATTAGACTGTTCGTTGTAGTTGTAGTAGTCGATATTGCTGGGGTTGGTACGAAGAATGTACTTTACTCCAACTTCGTACTGATGCTTTGGGGTAATGGGGTTCACAAAATCTGCTTGGAAGGTGTTTTCGTAGGTTCCTGCTGTATTTTCCGACCTGTTTTTGGAGGGGAGATAATTTTTTATACCAACAATTTCTCTGTCGTACTTGCTCGATGTTGGGTTAACATCTAGTTTGTAGGAGAAGGTTAGCAGCTTATCTGGTTTTTTGTACGAGCGTTGGTAGTCAATATTTCCGCTCATAGAGCCGTAGGTTCCCTTACTTTTGTTGATATTTCGGTATTGTGTTACCAGCTGATTTACCGAGTTATTGTCGGGAAGATACATCGAGGTGAGTAGGTCGTTGTTGCCAGTATTGGAGCCAAAGAAGCCCATAAAAGATCCGCTAATCAGGTTTAGCGAGTCTATTTCGTAGCTTAATTCGCCGCTAGCAAAATGGTTGTTGCTGTTGTTTTTGCTAGCTCCTTCGGCAATCGATGATTTAAATTCGGTGCCAAGAAGGTTTTCGATGCTCGAGTATTGTGTTCCCTTGGGGCGTTTCCATTGACCGTAGCCGTAGTTAAGCGAGAAAGCCAACTTCCCAACTTTGGCGGTTGTATAAATGTTGCCACCGACGCTGCCAAAGTGGTCTACTCTGAGCGATGCGTTACCCGAAAAACCTGAAATATTGGTTTTGTTGGTTACAATGTTAATAATTCCACCTACACCTTCAGCACTATATTTAGAGGAGGGGTTGGTGATAACCTCAATGTTTTTGATGCTGCTTGCAGGCATCCCTTTAAGCACATCTTTGGCATTGTTGTTCATCAGCGGCGATTCCTTCCCGTTGATGAGGATTTTGTAGTTTCCTGCCCCTTTGAGCTTAATGTTATCGTCTCCATCAACGGTGAGTAGAGGAACTTTACGCATCATGTCCAGTGCATTAATCGTTTGTGCTTCTGGATCTGCCTCGGGGTTGTAGCTTATTTTATCGGGTTCAACCTTTATCAGCTGGCGCTGAGCCTGTACAACCACCTGTCCAATCTGGGCAAGCGTTTCGGACATTAGCACATTGCCGATGTTAGTTTTTTTTGTGTTGGCTTTAATGCTAAAATTTGCTTTAGAGGTGCCGTAACCGATGGCGCTAACAATAACCTGTCCTGCGGTAGGCTCTTTAACCGTAAATTCGAAGGTCCCGTCTCCATCGGAAGCTACCCGTTTGATAACCTTGTTGTGCCCGTCTTGAACGGTAACGGTAACAAAGGGAACTCCCTTTTTAGAAGTTGAGTCGATGGCCTTACCAACTACGATGTAAGAGCCCAAATCTGCACTCGCAAGGAATGGAAAAAGTACAGACAGGAATGTAACT
Organism: Alistipes sp. ZOR0009; assembly: GCF_000798815.1. NCBI lineage: Bacteria > Pseudomonadati > Bacteroidota > Bacteroidia > Bacteroidales > Rikenellaceae > Alistipes > Alistipes sp. ZOR0009. The sequence continues at coordinate 32,586 of NZ_JTLD01000019.1, forward strand.
AGTAATAATTTATTCATACATAAAAGCGGATTAATTCTTAACATGCTTAATAGACGCAGATTTTTAAAAAAGATTACAAAGTTAGCTTTATTTGTGAGGCGTGTTTAAGGGGGCGTGCAGCTTCATTTAACGTCGTAAACATCTGGGGGCTTTTCGGGTTATCCGCAAAGTTGGTTAACTTTGAAAGTTCTTCTAAAGGAGTAAAATGTCGGATAAAAAACAGCCAAAGTGCATTTCAGTAAGGGGTGCTCGGGTTCATAATCTTAAGAATATTGATGTGGATATTCCACGCAATAAGCTGGTTGTCATAACTGGGTTGTCGGGCTCGGGAAAGTCGACTTTAGCTTTCGATACGATATTTGCCGAGGGGCAGCGTCGTTATGTAGAAAGTTTGTCGGCATATGCTCGTCAGTTTTTGGGGCGTGTCAACAAGCCTGATGTCGATGATATATCGGGAATTCCTCCTGCTATTGCCATCGAGCAGAAGGTTAATACGCGTAATCCTCGTTCTACTGTCGGAACATCAACCGAAATATACGACTACATTAAGCTGCTGTACGCGCGTATTGGAAAAACGTACTCACCAGTAAGTGGTTTAGAGGTAAAATCGCACTCGGTGACCGATGTGGTGGACTTTATACTGCGCCAGCCCGAGGGTACGCGCCTGCAGATTATGGCTCCATTAACTTTCGACCCACAAACTGGTGTTATTGCCAAGCTTACCCTCTTGATGAAAGAGGGCTTTCAGCGTTTAGAGGTTAAGGGCGAAGCCATGCGAGTTGAGGATGTTATCAAGGCTATTGATAGCATTGATGCTTCAGAGATATTTGTGATTATCGACCGTGTTGCAGCGAACTCCGATGAAGATTCTATTAGCCGTTTTGGCGATTCGGTGCAAACTGCTTTTGGCGAAGGGAGTGGGATTGTTGCTCTTAAAGTTTTTCCAACTGATGGTGAACCTTTTGTTGAACATTTTTCTAACCTTTTTGAGTTGGATGGTATTCAATTTGAAGAGCCTAACGTTCATCTTTTTAGTTTCAATAGTCCCCTAGGTGCATGCCCTAAGTGTGAAGGATATGGAAAGGTCATAGGCATTGATGCGGATCTTGTTATACCAGATAAGTCGCTTTCTGTTTATGAGGATGCTGTGGCTCCATGGCGTGGGGAGGGGATGAAAGTTTGGAAGGATGAGCTAGTATATAATGCGGCAAACTTTGACTTTCCAATTCATCGAGCCTACCAAGATTTGACACCTCAACAGCAAAAATTACTTTGGAAAGGCAACAGCCATTTCTCTGGGATTGACCGATTTTTTGAGTATCTGGAAGAAAAAAAGTACAAAATACAGTATCGGGTGATGCTCTCAAGGTATATGGGCAAAACCATTTGCCCTGTTTGCAACGGGGCTAGGCTGAAGCCCGAGGCTTCTTATGTTAAGATAGGAGGTGTTACCATCAGCGATTTGGTGTTGATGCCTATCGAAGATCTTCATTTGTTCTTTCAAACATTGGAGTTGGATGAGCACGACACGAAGGTGTCAAAACGTATTATGGTAGAGATCCGCAACCGGCTGCAGTTCATGACAGATGTGGGGTTGGGCTATTTGACTTTAAATAGGTTGTCCTCTACATTGTCAGGAGGAGAATCGCAGCGCATCAATCTAGCAACCTCTTTAGGAAGTAGTCTTGTTGGCTCGCTATATATTCTGGATGAACCTAGTATTGGGCTTCACCCTCGTGATACACATCGTTTAATTAAGGTTTTAAAGCAGCTACGTGATCAGGGAAATTCTGTCGTGGTTGTAGAGCACGAAGAGGAAATTATACGTGCTGCCGATGAGATTATAGATATTGGACCAATGGCTGGACAGCATGGAGGTGAGGTTGTTTTTCAGGGCCCGCACACCAACCTTTCTCAGTCGGATAGGTCGCTTACGGCAAAGTACTTACTTGGTGTCGAAAAAATAGAGGCACCGAAAATTCATCGTAAGTCGAGCAGCTTTATCGAGGTGCAGCGTGCGGCAGAAAATAATCTGAAAGATATTTCGGTGAAGTTTCCTTTAGGCATTATGACGGCTGTAACAGGTGTTAGCGGTTCTGGGAAATCAACATTGGTTCGTCGGATTTTATTTCCAGCCTTAAATCGTGCTATTTTAGGAACAGGCGATAAGCCTGGTAAGCATCAAGGCGTATCAGGAGATATCAAATCGATAAAAGGAATCGAGATGGTGGACCAAAATCCCATTGGAAAATCGTCGCGTTCTAATCCCGTTACCTACATAAAAGCATACGACGAAATACGCAAGCTATTTTCGGAGCAGCAGTACGCTAAGCAGAATGGCTTTACTCCATCGCACTTCTCGTTTAATATAGATGGAGGTCGTTGCGAGGAATGTCAAGGCGAAGGGATTATAAAGGTTGAAATGCAGTTTATGGCTGATGTTACCCTTGTTTGTGAAAGCTGCGGAGGAAAGCGTTTTAAGTCGGAAATATTGGAGGTTCGCTATAAAGAAAAATCTATCTACGATATACTGGAAATGACAGTTGACGAGGCTATTGACTTTTTTGTAGCACAAGGGAATAATTTGACCAAAAAGGTCGCCGAAAAGTTGAAGCCTTTGAAGGATGTTGGGTTAGGGTATGTCCGTTTAGGACAGTCATCCAGTACGCTCTCGGGAGGAGAGGCGCAGCGTATCAAGTTAGCCTCTTTCCTATCGAAGGATAATACCAGTGGCCCTCTTTTGTTCATATTTGATGAACCCACAACAGGCCTGCATTTTCACGATATTCGTAAGCTTATGGATGCTTTTCAGGCTTTGCTATCTAATGGGCATACCATCATCATCGTCGAGCACAATATGGATGTAATTAAGTGCGCTGATTGGGTGGTGGATCTGGGGCCTGACGGAGGCGAAAAAGGCGGCAATTTATCTTTTGAAGGAACGCCAGAGGAACTTGCCAAACGCAGTGATTTGCATACTGGACGTTTCCTTGCCCTCCATGTAAAGTAGAGAATAAACAAAGAAAAATTCATATTTATGGATAAGAATATCCAGCTAGATGCGCAGATTAAGAAGATTATAGAGCTAGTTCAGCAGCTACGGAAGATTGATAGTGATGAGTTTAAAGATCACCTAGAACAGGTTCGTAACTCTAGTGATATCCAAATCATACCTTACCTTGTAGAGTTATTAGCAGAGGAGAAGATTGAGGAGGAAAAAAAGAAGGCTATTTTAGAGTTGGTTATGGATATTAAGCATCCTGAAGCAGCAAAGCTACTAACTCAAGGCGTAAAATATTTGCGAGGAACGGCAGAACTACAGTCTTACCTTGCTGCCTTATGGCAAAACTCGTTGTCTTTTGCAGATGATTTAGAGTTGTATGTGGAGCTTGTACTTACAGCAGATTACTTAACAGCTTATGACGCATTTACCATTATCGAAAATTCGGCAGGAGATGCTAGCCCAAAAGCGATCGCGTCTGCAATTGGGACTTTAACAAAGGGATTAGATACTCAAGATGAGAGTAAAAAGCCCATGGTTATGGAGTTAATAAAGGTATTAAAAGAGTTTGAATCGCTTTAGTTATACGAAAAGGAGAGGGAAGTCCCTCTCCTTTTATATTTGGTAACGTAGCATGCAATTATAGAATGTTTAAAATCTTGTGTGTTTGAAGGCTTAATCGCCACTCTGGGTGATTTTTAATATAGTGGATGCAGTAGTCTACATTGGCTTTCACCATGTCGAAACGTTGTCGTGGGGCTCCCATAAACATAGGGCTTAAAAAGTAGTTTTCGGCATGTGGAAGTTCTTTAATAGAAGGAATAGGTGTATTCAATTCAATAGGGTACCTAATCTCGTTGATGCGAGTCGGTTTTATTTCGCTGGGCTTTACTTTGGGGCTTACGGTAATGTAGTCTATTAGAGATGGAACTTCATTGGTTCCGTTCGTTTCTATAGCATGGTAGTAGCCTTCAAAATAGCGTAATATTTCATCTGTTAGCTGTAGAGTTGGCTCACCTCCAGTCCACAGTATATTTTTGCACGAATACTGATTCACTTCATTCAGAAGTTGCTCTAGCGTGTACTCTTGGCCTTTATTCCAATCTGTATCGCAGAACCAGCAATTCAGATTGCAGTTCGATAGGCGTATAAATACAAAAGGTTTTCCGGTATTAGCACCTTCGCCTTGGAGAGAATAGAAAATCTCAACGATTTTGAGCTTAGTCTTCAACATAGCTCGCCATGGTTTTCTCCGTTTCCTTTACATCTACCCTGTAAAGCTGCTCAAACTGTTTTTTGAATTTGCTATATAGGAAAAAGGCAATATTTTCAGCGCTAGGTTGTATTTTAAGAATATCGTTAAGATGGCTATGGTCTAACACGGTGTCAAGATATTCTTTTATTGGTTGAAGTTGGCGGTAATCAATTATAAAGCCATTGGCATTTAGCTCGCCTTTAAAATGGAAGAAAACTTTGTAGTTATGTCCATGTAGGCGCATGCACGGATGGCCTTCTTCTAGCCCATTAAGCGTGTGACTTGCTGAAAAATTAAACTCTTTGTAAATGCTGTACATCTCTTCCGTTAAATCGGGATTGTAATTTAAAAGGAACAAGATAAGTTGCTTATCTTGCAAAAACGCCTGCAAACATACTATTTCTTTTGAATATTATTTAGTTAAAAGGAGTTTTGGCAAGAAATCTGGAGACCTGAAAACTATAATTAGGAAATGGCTGTATTCAAGTTGCTCCTAGTATAAAGCAGAAGGAGAAGTCTGTTCTCTTGAACTTATATTAAAGAGGAAGCTCGTTTCATCGTTGTTTAGAACAATGGGCTATTCGCAAATTTCGTCAAGCCATTTATTGGTGACGTAACCATTGGCATCTACCAAAAATACCGCTCCAACAGGGCACCCGTTTGGCCCTATGGAGTCGATAATATAGCGGTAGTCAATTGTCATATCGATGGGGTTACCTAAAATTTTTTTTAGGGTAGATGTATCTGTTGGAATAGGAATTAGCTCTACGACTCTTTTTAAGCTAGCATAATCTCGATGCTCTTGAAAGTGAACTCCCCTTTGCTTTAGCTCTCTATTGCAAGATGATAGGAGGATAATAGACGCAAATAAAATAGTAATAGTTGCTGCTGGCTTGATTTTATTTTGCAGGCCACTCTTCAACTTGCTCATCTCCTTATTATTTGCTGTTTTCAAAGTGCTAAGGCATTTTTTCGATTCGCATAAAATCGATGGTGTACTTTGTCGAACCCGACGACGGGAATTTAAGCAAAAACCCAAGCATTGTAGAGGTTGTTCCTGTTATGCGGAATGTAAAATTGTATAGATTTCTATTATCCTGCTTAAAGTGCCGTATGTTTACGAATTTGCCATCGTACATAATGAAAGATTGAATACCAACATTTGTGCCTTTATCCTCATATGTTCTATATGGCATGTTTGGAATTTGGTAGTATCTTCTGGCAAAATGCAAAAAAACGACATCTTTTAGAGTATCTGCTTCAATTTGGAAGGTTACTCGATGCTCTCCCGCAGCTAATGGGATATTACGCAAAAAACGAATACTGTCTTTCTGAGCACTGCTGTTTAACGTCAGTGTTAGCCCCTTTCCGATATCCGCTTTGCCAAAAGATATCTTGGGAGAAGCACTCCCTCCTCCAATTATTTGCCAATCAGATGGAAGTGTGGATGTTCCCCATTCGGAAAAAGTGTCGTATAAAACTTCTTTGGGTTCAACAGCTTCTTTTGAGCATCCCCCTAAAATTAAAAGCGCAAATGTGGCGCTAAGTAAAATGTATTTCATAAAATGATTTTTTATTGTGGTCCTTTTATTGTTGTATCTATATGGTTAGATCTATTATCTGTGCGGATAGTTAATAGATGCAAATATAGTAGGATGTTTCCACTTCATGAAAAATAATTGTAACTATTTTATATTCATCTTAAATAAAGCTGCTGTCGGATTAAAGAATGGGGGATGACTGCTTTTTAGCTGTGAAGGATTTGCTGGAAAATGAATAAAAAGTTAATAAATACTCTTGCAGATGCCCGAAAAATATCTACTTTTGCAACGTCAAACATCAGTGCGCTTCACGATAATACGCCCAGATGGCGGAATTGGTAGACGCGCTAGTTTCAGGGACTAGTGTTAGCAATAGCGTGCAGGTTCGAGTCCTGTTCTGGGTACGACAGATGTTTGTTTAAATTGGTCAGGTGGTGGAATTGGTAGACACGCTACTTTGAGGGGGTAGTGGCCGTTGGGTCGTGTGAGTTCGAGTCTCATCCTGATCACAGAAGAGGTTGTTAACAATATAAAATTGTTTGCAACCTCTTTTTTTTGTGAAATTTTTCGCCCTATTCATAAGTAACTTCTTAGAAAGAAATATTGAGTTTGATGCATAAAAAAGCGGTTCTACTAAAGAACCGCTTTTTATATTGGCAGGCTTATTTTAAGCCAAGGTCTTCAATAACTCTATCTATTTTACGATTTAGTAAGTTGTCTACCATTTCGTAATCCTCGGCATTGTTGAGTGCTTCTTTTACTCCAAAGTAAAACTTGATCTTCGGTTCGGTACCTGAAGGACGAACTGAAATAATAGTTCCATCTTGTGTTACAAATTGAAGTACATCCGATTTAGGTAGCTCAATTGTGTAACGGAGTTCGCTTATGGTATCGTAGGTTTCACCCGCCTTGTAGTCGTGCACTAGCATAACTTTAGCACCTGCAATTGTTTGAGGAGGTGTGCTGCGGAAGTTATCCATCATTTTTTTGATCTCTTCTTGTCCGCTAATCCCTTTTTTGGTAACGGATAGAAGTTTCTCCTTGTAAATCCCGTAACGTACGTAAATTTCTTTTAGTAGCTCTAAAAGGGTTTTTCCTTGCTCTTTAGCCCAAGCTGCTGTTTCTGCTATTAAGGCGCATGAGATAACTGCATCCTTGTCGCGGACAAATTCGCCTGCTAAGTAGCCGTAACTCTCTTCTCCACCCATAATGAAGTTCTTTGAGCCTTCATTTTTGCCTATAATATCAGCAATGTATTTGAAGCCTGTAAGCACGTTGAAAACTTCGACGTTGTAGTCCTTAGCAATATCTTTTAGCAAGTCGGTTGTTACAATGGTTTTTACAATGTACTCTTTCCCTTTTAAAAGATCTTTTTCTTTCCACTTATTAATCATGTAGAAGCAAAGTAGCGAAGCCGTCTGATTTCCATTTAAAAGTTCATATTTGCCATCTGCAACCTTAACTGCAACTCCAACACGGTCGGCGTCAGGGTCTGTTGCCAAAACCAAATCCGCATTCTCGATTTTGGCCTTTTCGATAGCCATTTCTAAGGTGCTGGTCTCTTCTGGATTTGGAGATTTTACAGTAGGGAAGTTGCCGTCCACAACGTCTTGTTCCGGAATGTGAATTACATTTTTAAAACCGAAGCGTTCAAGCGTTTTAGGAACTAATTTTACTCCTGTTCCATGAATTGGAGTATATACAATTTTTAAATCGGCATGCTTTTTAATAATTTCTGGCGATAGAGATAGCCCAACGAGACGGTCAATGTACAAACTGTCAATTTGTTCTCCGATAACTTCTACCTTTCCGTTGCCTCCGTTGAACTTAATTTCATCAATTGTGGTGATGTTATTCACCTCGTTAATGATGTTTTTGTCATGAGGCGCTATTATTTGGGCTCCATCACCCCAATATACCTTATATCCGTTGTATTCTTTGGGATTGTGGGATGCTGTTACAACTACTCCTGCTTTACATCCTAACTCTCTAATCGTAAAGCTAAGTTCAGGCGTTGGTCGTAAGCTATCGAATAGATATGCTGTAAATCCGTTGGCTGCAAAAATTTTAGCGGTTGTTTCGGCAAATAGGCGGCTGTTGTTTCTGCTGTCGTGTGCAATTGCAACGCTAACAGGTTCGTTGGGGAAGGTTTTTAGGATGTAGTTTGCTAAACCTTGAGTTGCCATACCTACCGTATAAATATTCATACGGTTGGTTCCTACTCCCATTATTCCACGAAGACCACCTGTGCCAAATTCAAGACTTTGATAGAATGATTCCTTTAACTCTTGAGGATCTTCACTCATCAATCTTTTTACTTCACGCTTGGTGGCTTCGTCATAGTTCCCATTTAGCCAAATGGTTGCCTTTTCTGTAATCTGAGGCTCTACTGTATTCATATCTATTTGTTTAATTTACTTAAGCAGGTTGCAAGGCTGTGCTTCCAATGTGGAATTGCGATTTCGAATGTTGCCTTTATTTTATTTTTGTTTAAAACGCTATAGTGTGGTCGTTTGGCAGGTGTTGGATAGCTCGCTGATTCTATTGGAAACAGATTACATCCAATGTTTTCCATGTCGAATATTTCGCGGGTAAAATCGTACCAGCTGCATACGCCTTCATTGGTGTAGTGATATATGCCAGAGAAAAAGGTGTCGTTAACGCTTGTGATCTTATCTGCAATTGTTAGTAGGGCAGAGGCTAAATCGTGAGCGTATGTTGGACTTCCTACTTGATCGAAAACAACATTTAGAGTTTCGCGTTCTTTCCCTAAGCGAAGCATCGTTTTTACAAAGTTATTTCCGAATGTGGAGTAGAGCCAAGCTGTTCTTACGACAATGCCTTTACTATAGGCGCATGCTTGCATTTCTCCCTGGAGCTTAGTCGCTCCATAAACCGATTGTGGATTTGTTGCATCTTTTTCGTTGTATGGCTTATATCCCATTCCGTCAAAGACATAATCCGTCGAAACCTGAATTAGCCATGCATCGACCAGCTTGGCTGCTTCGACGATATTCTTAACGCCTGTTGCATTTACTAATTCTGCTAATGCAGGTTCAGATTCAGCCTTATCTACAGCTGTATAAGCAGCGCAGTTTATAATTACAGAGGGCTTATCTCTTTTTATGATGGCAGATAGTTTTGCTAAATCGGTTATGTCTATTTTAGGGAAATCGTAAAATTTGAAATCTACTTCCAAATTTTGAGAAATCTCCTTGATTTCGCTTCCTAGCTGTCCATTGCTACCAATAACTACGTAGATACGTTTACTCATATCTCAAAAATTATGCGAACAAATTTGATTATTAAAAGCTAACTATACAATAAGACTGGTCTGTTGTGGCCTACTTGTTTTTAAACTTGGTGAAATACTCGATAGTCTTAGTTAAACCTTCTTCAAGTTGAACCGTTGGCTCCCAATTATTGAGGTGCTGTTTTGCAAGATCGATTCGAGGTTGTCGTTGAATCGGATCATCGGAAGGGAGCTCTTTAAATACGATTTTTGATTTGGATCCGGTGAGCCTTATTACTTTTTCCGCAAGATCAAGAATTGTAAACTCCTTAGGGTTTCCAAGATTAAATGGGCCTGTTATGTCATCGTTAGTTCCCATCATTCGAATCATTCCTTCCACTAAGTCATCAACGTATTGGAAGCTGCGGGTCTGTGATCCATCTCCATAAACAGTGATATCCTCGTTGTTTAACGCCTGCATGATAAAGTTGGAGACAACTCGACCGTCATTAATACTCATTCTTGGGCCATAGGTGTTAAATATACGTATGATTTTGATACGTACGTTATTCTGATAGCGGTAGTTTACGAATAGAGTTTCGGCGCAGCGCTTGCCTTCGTCGTAGCAGGAGCGGAGACCAATGGGATTTACATGGCCCCAATACTCCTCTGTCTGAGGATGAACTTGAGGGTCTCCGTACACTTCGCTTGTAGATGCTTGTAGTATTTTTGCTTTAACCCGTTTGGCTAAACCTAACATATTGATGGCTCCCATTACAGAGGTTTTAACCGTTTTAATGGGATTGTATTGGTAGTGAATAGGAGAAGCAGGACATGCAAGGTTGTATATTTCGTCAACCTCTGCAAAGAATGGAGATATGACGTCGTGCCTTACAAGCTCAAAGTAGGGGTTGTTGATTAAGTGAACCACATTTTCCTTTGATCCTGTGAAGAAGTTATCTAAGCAAATGACATCGTGACCGTCGTTTAGCAAACGCTCACAAAGGTGGGAGCCTAAAAAGCCTGCACCACCTGTCACTAAAATCCTTTTCCTGCTCATCCTAATAGGTTTTATGTTACTTCATAGGCTTTCTTCCGATGCTGAAATAGACATACCCTTGTTCTTTTAACTCTTCTGGCTCGTAGATATTTCGGCCATCGAAAATCACCTTTTGATTCATTGTCTTTTCTAATTCTGCATAGTTAAGAATTCTGAATTCAGTCCATTCAGTGATTAGTATTAGCGCATCAGCGTTTCTTGTTGCTTCGTATTGCGAGGTGGCGTACTCTATTTTATCTCCTAAAATATGCTTTGCCTCATTCATCGCAACAGGATCGTAAGCAGAAACCGTAGCCCCGTCTTTTAGTAAGCTTTCAATGATTACTACTGATGGAGCTTCGCGCATGTCGTCGGTGTTAGGTTTAAACGAAAGCCCCCAAACCGCAATCTTTTTTCCTTTTAGATTACCATTAAAGAAGCTTCGAACTTTATTGTAAACAACTAACTTTTGTTTTTCGTTCACATTTTCAACCGATTTTAGAATCTCAAGCGAGTGATTGTTGTCTTGAGCGGTCTTTATTAGTGCTTTAACGTCTTTTGGGAAGCAGCTTCCTCCGTATCCGGCACCAGGATAGATGAACTTGTTTCCAATTCGGGAGTCGGAGCCGACTCCTTTTCTAACCAAGTTAACATCGGCCCCAACTATTTCGCAAAGGTTGGCGATGTCGTTCATAAAGCTAATCTTGGTTGCAAGCATGGCGTTAGCGGCATACTTTGTTAGCTCCGACGAAAACAAATCCATGAATATTATTGGATGCCCATTTAGCACAAACGGCTTATAGAGCTTGCTCATGATCTTTTGAGCCTCTTCCGTTTCTACCCCAACGACAATTCTGTCTGGCTTTAGGAAGTCTTCTATTGCGTTTCCTTCTTTTAGGAATTCGGGGTTGGATGCTACATCAAAAGGGATGTTAGCTCCTCTCTTGTCTAGTTCTTGTTGGATTGCGGCCTTAACCTTTAAGCCAGTGCCTACGGGAACGGTACTTTTATTTACAATAACCATGTACGAGGTTATGTGCTTTCCAATCTCTGATGCAACGGCCAAAACGTGCTTTAAATCAGCGCTGCCATCCTCATCAGGCGGAGTGCCTACCGCAATGAATACAACTTCGGCACCTACCATCGACTCTTTAAGGTTTGTCGAAAAAAACAGCCTTTCTTTTTCGACGTTACGCTTTACCATATCCTCCAAACCTGGCTCGTAAATAGGGATAATGCCCTTGTTGAGCTGGCTGATTTTTTCTTGGTTTACATCTACGCAGGTAACGGTTACCCCTGTTTCTGCAAAGCAGGTACCACTTACGAGTCCCACGTAGCCTGTACCAACAACTGATATTTTCATGGTTTTGTAGTTTTTCGAATTAGTAAAGTGCAATAGTCAACTGCAAAATAAGTTTTCAAAAATATAAAAAAGGATGGCTGTTTTTGATGTAACCCTAGCATAATCTCAAAACATTGCTCACATTTGGGGGCTGCTAGTAGCATAATTTCTTTTGGATTTTCCTATTTCCCATACAAGGGGCGTTGGCTATCTGTTTAGAAGACAAAGGGCAATGTTGGTGCGTCATTTTATTATAAATTCAAAATAAAATAACAAAACAGGCAAAAAAACGTCCTCGATTTATCTCTTGTATCGAAAGAATTCCTAACTTCGCGCCCTAAGAGTTTTCTATACATAATGTCTAACCCATTAGTTGTTAAACTGAATAAAATGACAAACAACGAAGAAATCCTTCGCGAAGAAGGAACTGCAAAGCAATTTGCATCAAAGAACGCTTCAATTCCTGTAGATCAATTTGATTGGGATGCGTTCGAATCAGAACAAGGATTGTACGACGATTCTAAGGATAGCATCCTTAGCAAGTACGACCAAACATTGTCTAACGTTGCTGTAAACGAAGTTGTTGACGGTACCGTTATTTCGATGAACAAGCGTGAAGTAGTGGTAAACATTGGCTACAAGTCGGATGGCGTTGTATCAATGAACGAGTTCCGCTACAATCCAGAGCTTAAAGTTGGCGACGTAGTAGAAGTTTACGTAGAAAGCCAAGAAGACAAAAAAGGTCAGCTTAACCTTTCACACAAAAAAGCACGCGTACTTCGCTCTTGGGATCGTGTTAACGAAGCCCTTGACAAGGACGAAGTTATTAAGGGTTACATCAAGTGCCGTACCCGTGGTGGTATGATCGTTGATGTATTCGGTATTGAGGCATTCCTTCCAGGATCTCAAATCGATGTTAAGCCAATTCGCGACTACGATGTATACGTAGGTAAAACTATGGAATTCAAGGTTGTTAAGATCAACCACGAGTTCAAGAACGTAGTTGTATCGCACAAGGCTCTTATCGAAGAGGAACTTGAGCAACAAAAGAAAGACATCATCGCTAAGCTTGAAAAGGGTCAAGTTCTTGAAGGAACCGTTAAGAACATCACTTCTTACGGTGTATTCATCGACCTTGGTGGCGTAGATGGTCTTATCCATATCACCGACCTATCTTGGGGACGTGTTAACCACCCAGAAGAAATTGTTGAGCTAGATCAGAAGCTTAACGTTGTTATCCTAGACTTTGATGACGCTAAGAAGCGTATCGCTCTAGGTCTTAAGCAGCTTACTGCTCACCCATGGGATTCTCTTGATTCTAACCTTAAGGTTGGCGACAAGGTTAAAGGAAAAGTTGTGGTTATGGCTGACTACGGTGCTTTCGTTGAGATTGCAACTGGCGTTGAAGGTCTAATCCACGTTTCTGAAATGTCTTGGTCGCAACACCTACGTAGCGCTCAGGAGTTCCTAAAGGTTGGCGACGAAGTAGAAGCTGTTATCCTTACTCTAGATCGCGACGAGCGTAAGATGTCTCTTGGCATTAAGCAGCTACGTCAAGATCCATGGGAAAACATCGAAGAAAAGTATGCTGTTAACTCTAAGCATACCGCTCGCGTTCGCAACTTCACCAACTTTGGTGTATTTGTTGAGATCGAAGAAGGTGTTGACGGACTTATTCACATTTCAGACCTATCTTGGACTAAGAAGGTTAAGCATCCATCAGAATTCACTTCAATTGGTGCTGAAATCGAGGTTGTTGTTCTTGAAATCGACAAGGAAAACCGCCGCTTAAGCTTAGGTCACAAGCAGCTTGAAGAAAATCCATGGGATGTATTCGAAACTGTATTTACTACCGATTCTATTCACGAAGGAACAATCGTTGAGCTAGAAGATAAGGGTGCTCGTATTGCGCTTCCTTACGGTGTTGATGGTTTCGCTACTCCAAAGCATCTAACCAAGGAAGACGGTACACCTGCTAAGCTTGAAGAAAAGCTTGAGTTTAAGGTTATCGAATTCAACAAGGGTGCTAAGAGAATCATCGTTTCTCACAGCCGTACCTTCGAAGATGCTAAGAAGACCGAAGAAAAGGCAGAGAAGAAAGCTAAGGCTGCAGCTACTAACAAGGCTGTAAAGAAGGTGAAGACTAACATCGAAAAGACCACCCTTGGCGATATCGATGCTCTTGCTGCTCTTAAGTCTGAAATGGAAGGTAAAGCAAATACCGAAGAATAATCTTCTCACACCATTGCGATGAATGTGAATATTGAAAAGTTGCCGGAATATACCTTGATAAAGGTGCTAGATTCTAAGCTGGACACGACTATTGCTCCCGAATTGAAGTCGGAGCTGGTTGTAATAGCGGGCAACGGCGAAAAGAACTTGGTTCTTGATCTAAGCAATTGCCAGTATTGCGATTCGTCGGGGTTGAGCGCTATTTTGGTAGCTAACCGCCTAAGCAAAAATGCGGAAGGTATCTTTGTTTTGACAGGATTGACGGAAATGGTGGAGCAGCTTGTTAAGCTTTCACAGCTTGATACGGTGCTAAACATTGCCACAACTCCGGAGGATGTTCAATCGTTCTTCCAAAACAGCTAGGTTAGTGAATTTTAGCGTTACTATTTTAGGCACAAGTTCGGCTCTGCCGACTATAGACCGATATCCAACCGCTCATGCGCTCAATGTGCATGAGCGGTTTTTTTTAATCGACTGCGGAGAGGGAACTCAAATGCAGCTTCGACGAAACCGCTTTAAGCTGATTCGTATCAACCATATTTTTATTACCCACCTGCACGGCGACCACTTTTTTGGACTTTTTGGACTGCTCTCCACCATGAATCTTTTAGGTAGAAAAAACGACCTGTATGTTTACGGACATCGGTTGTTGAAGGAGGTGCTGGATGACCATCTGAAGGTCTTTGGAGCCGAATTTGGCTACAAAGTTGTATTTAACGAGGTGGCTGTTAAAAGCAAGGAGGTGATTTATGAGGATGATGGGCTGCAGGTTGAAGCGTTTCCGTTAAAGCACCGCATCTCGTGTTTTGGATATCTTTTTAGGGAAAAGGAACCGCATCGTAACATCCACAAGTGGATGATTGAGAAGTACAGAATATCGCTGGCACAGGTGGTGAAAATCCGTAATGGCGCCGATTTGGTACTCGATGATGGGGAGGTTATTCCCAACGACAAGCTAACCTACTTACCGTACGAGCCCCGTTCGTACGCATTCTGTTCCGATACGGCATTTTCCAACAAGGTTGCCGAATATGTTAAGGATGTGGATTTGCTCTACCACGAGGCGACGTTTACCAACGATCTGAAGAAGATGGCGGCACAAACAGGGCACTCTACCGCGCTGCAGGCGGGGAAGGTGGCTCGGTTAGCTAATGTCAAAAAGCTGATAATTGGCCATTTCTCTTCCAGATATAAGGATATTTCGGTATTTTTGCACGAGGCAAAAGAGGAGTTTCCTAATACGGAGCTAGCCAAGGAAGGGCTAACCATTTCAATTGATTTGAAACGATTTAAGGATTAAGCATCCAACAACAATATGCAAGAGAAAATTTTAATTCTTGATTTTGGATCGCAGTATACCCAGCTTATTGCTCGACGAGTACGTGAGCTTAACGTGTATTGTGAGATCCATCCGTTCAACCATTTTCCGGCGCTCGATGCATCGGTAAAGGGGGTGATTTTATCGGGTAGCCCATTCTCGGTTCGCGATGAGAAAGCTCCAGTTCCGGATTTGACAACCATTAAAGGACAGGTACCTCTTTTGGGTGTTTGCTACGGAGCTCAGTTCCTTTCGCACTACTACGGTGGCGAGGTAAAAGCCTCCAACACCCGCGAGTATGGCCGTGCCAACCTAGCGCATGTAGACGATCAGGATCCTTTATTCAGCGCCATTAGCCAGCACTCGCAGGTATGGATGTCGCATGGCGATACCATCGTTTCGATTCCGGACACCTACACCATTGTGGCTAGCACCAACGATGTAAAGGTGGCAGGGTACCGCGTAGGCGAGGAGCAAACTTGGGGGATTCAGTTTCACCCAGAAGTGTATCACAGCACCGAAGGGTCGCAGCTGCTAAAGAACTTTGTGGTAAATATCTGTGGATGTACCCAAGACTGGACGCCTGCCTCGTACGTGGAAACTACCGTTAAGGAGCTTCGCGAGAAGTTGGGTAACGATAAGGTTATCCTTGCGCTTTCGGGTGGGGTAGACTCTACCGTAGCCGGAGTACTTCTGCAGCGTGCCATAGGCGATAATCTTACCTGTATCTTTGTTGATAACGGGCTGCTCCGTAAGGACGAGTTCAAGAACGTTATGGAGGCCTACAAAATTCTTGGCCTAAACGTTATTGGAGTTGATGCTCGCCATAAGTTCTGGAACGACCTTAAGGGAGAAACCGATCCAGAAGGAAAACGTAAGATCATTGGTCGCGACTTCATCGAGGTGTTCGATGTGGAGGCGCACAAGATTCAGGACGTGAAGTGGCTGGCTCAGGGAACCATCTACCCCGATGTAATTGAGTCGGTATCGGTAAATGGCCCATCGGCTACCATTAAGTCGCACCACAACGTTGGAGGGCTACCCGAGAAGATGAATATGAAGGTGGTGGAACCGCTTCGCCTGCTATTTAAGGACGAGGTTCGCCGTGTAGGCCGTCAGCTCGAAATCCCAGCAATGTTCCTTGATCGCCATCCTTTCCCAGGTCCAGGTCTTGGGATTCGTATCCTTGGCGAGGTTACCGAAGAGAAGGTTGCCCTACTTCAGGAAGCCGACCATATCTTTATCCAAGGATTGCGCGATGCCGATCTTTACAAGGATGTTTGGCAGGCAGGCGTTATGCTGCTTCCCGTACAATCGGTAGGGGTGATGGGCGACGAGCGTACCTACGAGTTTGTTGTGGCGCTACGTGCGGTAACATCAACCGACGGTATGACCGCCGATTGGGCGCACCTTCCATACGAGTTCTTGGCTAAGATCTCTAACGATATCATCAACAAGGTGCGCGGAATTAACCGCGTAGTGTACGATATCAGCTCTAAGCCACCAGCAACTATCGAGTGGGAATAGAATGATAGGAGAGACGCGATTAATTGCCTCTCTATAACAAAATAAAGCGGTCGCCTCGGTTTCGGGGCGACCGTTTTATTTACTTAGGATTGTATTGTAGGCGGAGAATAGCAGATTCCTACCATCTCTTTTAATGTTTCATAGCCGATTTGTTAACCCTAAGCTTTCTAATCGTCTATTCGGCTTAACGTTATCTTAATATATTAAAAAAGCTGCCTTAACCTTTGCCATACCCGATTTGGTACCTTTGCATCCTAAAATTTTAATTTATGTTTGGACTGAGTGATGGCATGACCTTACTGCTTATTGTAAGTATTATAGCAGCATTGGCCTTTGAGTTCATCAATGGCTTTCACGATACCGCCAATGCGGTAGCAACGGTTATTTATACCCGATCGCTGAAGCCTCGTACGGCCGTTGTCTGGTCGGGGATATGGAATTTCCTAGGCGTATATTTTGGTGGCTTGGCGGTGGCTATGGCTATCATTAACCTGCTCCCCCTCGAGATACTCGTGGATCAAAACGTAGCGCACAATATGGCGATGGTCTTTGCGCTGATACTGACTGCCATATTCTGGAATCTGGGGACTTGGTATTTTGGCATTCCCTGCTCGAGCTCGCATACGCTGCTCGGATCAATATTTGGGGTGGGTATCGCCTTCATGTTCATCAACGTGGATGGTAGCGTGGCCCTAAACTGGAAGAAGGTGGTTGATGCCGGTCTTGCATTGCTGATTTCCCCCTTGCTGGGTTTTGGGTTGGCCATGCTTATGATGCTTATCTTTAAAAAGGTAGTTAAGAAGAAGAAGTTTTTTACCGAACCCGATCCCAATAAGAAACCTCCGTTCTGGATTCGTAGCATTCTGGTGCTTACTTGTACCAGCGTGAGCTACTTCCACGGCTCTAACGACGGACAAAAGGGAGTAGGGCTTATCATGATAATCCTTATCAGCCTAGCGCCTGCCTATTTTGCCCTCGACAACTCCAAGAGCGTAAGTAATATGTACGGAAACATCCGCTCCATCGAGCTGTACACTACCAAGGTAAATGCCAGCGCCCTTAGCCCTGAGCACCAGAAGGAGCTAGCTGCCATTAAGCTGGAGGTGGCAGATATTAGAAGCGAGATTGAGAAGTCGGAGGTGAAGGATGAGATTAAGGCCGAAAAAAGGTTTAACGTGCGCAAGGACATCGTGCTGATGAGCAAGTCGTACGAGTCGATTCTTAAGGCCAATAAGGATTATGCCGCCATTGGGCTAACCGAAAAGGAGTATAAGGGGTTAAGCAAGAATATAAAGGAGCTTAAGACGTTTACCGAGTATGCACCATGGCAGGTAATACTGATGGTTTCTATGGCGCTAGGTTTGGGAACCATGATCGGATGGAAGCGCATTGTGGTAACTATTGGCGAGAAGATTGGCAAATCGCATCTTTCCTATGCGCAGGGTGCTAGCGCCGAGATTGTGGCATCGAGCACCATTGGGTTATCGTCTGTATTAGGGCTTCCGGTAAGTACCACCCACGTTCTTTCGTCGGGTATTGCGGGTACGATGGTTTCGCAGGGAGGATTAAAGAACCTGCAAGCTAAAACTATTAAGAACATCCTAATTGCTTGGGTGGTAACCATACCAGTTACGGTAGCCCTTTCGTGCGGAATCTTCTTGGGGCTATACTACCTGCTGGGCTAGAAAAACGATACTAGAAGCAGGAAGCTAAACGTTAGGCTTTCGCGCTGAAGAAATAGAAAGGTCGCCTCGGTTTCGGGGCGACCTTTTATTTTATCGGTGAGTAGAGCCGTTGCGCTATAACCGCTCTACCCAATATTTATGCTTACAGTACCAGCAGGAGTGGCTACTTAACCCTGCCCGGTTCTCTTCTGTTTTTCCCGGGATTTCCGGTTAGGTCGTCGCCCAAGTCCTCGCGGGCATCGGCCGCAATTTTCTCCAGCTCGCGTACAATCTCGGGGTAGGCGTCCTTTACATCGTACCGTTCGCCCGGATCGCGGCGCAGGTCGTACAGCGCACCTTCAAACATAAAGTTCTCATTGGCCCCGCCGGGTTGTCCGTCCTTGCCGGGTGCAAACCCTTCGTAGGTACGCCCCGGATGCTTAAATACCAGCTTCCAATCGCCATTGCTAACGGCTTCGAGGCTATTTCGGCGGTAGTAGTAGAGGAAGCTTTTGCGCGGATTGGCATCCATATCGCCCTTCATGAGCTCGATGAGGTTAACCCCATCAATCTTATTCTTAGGAAGCGGCGCTTGGGCAATTGCGGCCAAGGTGGGAAGGATATCGATACCCGAAACCAGCTTGCTGCAAACCCGTCCTTCGGGGATTACCCCCTTCCAGTACATGAGGCACGGAACGCGCTGCCCGCCTTCGAAGGTGGTGCCCTTACCTTCGCGCAGACCGCCAGCGCTGCCGGCGTGGTTGCCGTAGTTAAACCACGGGCCGTTGTCTGAGGTAAATACCACCAGCGTGTTTTCCTCCATCTTAAGCTCCCGTAGCGTTTGCATTATCTGGCCGATGCTCCAGTCAATCTCCATCATCACATCGCCGTAAAGCCCCTGCTTCGATTTTCCCCTAAACTTATCCGATACAGCCAACGGAACGTGCGGAAGCGGATGGGCCAGGTAGACGAAGAACGGCTTAGATCGATGCTTGCGGATGTACGACACCGTTCGCTCGGTAAATTGGGTGGTAAACTGGTTGATATCGGGGTTGGTGGCCACCACGCTATCGCCCTCGTATAGCGGAAGGGCCGGGTAGTAGTTTTTCGTTACCGGGTGGAATGGGCACATGTCGTGCGAGTAGGGGATGCCCGAGAACTCGTCGAACCCCTTATGCAGGGGCATAAATTGCGTCTGGCAGCCTACGTGCCACTTGCCGAATGCGGCGGTGGAGTAGCCCCTCTTTTTTAGCACCTGCGCAATAGTCTCCTCCTGGTCGCTGATTCCCATCTTGGCGGTATGGTCGATGGCTCCGCTAAAGCCAACTCGGTTGGGGTAGCAGCCCGTGAGCAATCCGGCTCGGGAGGCGCTAGATACCGCCTGTGCCGAGTAGTAGTGGGAAAAGAACATCCCCTTTTGGGCCATTTGGTCTAGGTTGGGGGTGCTGTAGCCCGTAGCCCCCGTTAGCGTAAGGTCGCCATAGCCCATATCGTCGAGGTGGATGACGATAAAGTTGGTGGGCTTAGCCACCTTGGCGCTTTGTGCCGGCACCGCGGCCATCAGCGCGGCAATTGCGGCCGAATGTGTAATGGTTTTCTTCATTGGTGTTAGAGGATAAAGATCGAGAACGGCCTACCACGCTGCCTGTAGCCCCGCTTTTACCGTACGCCTGTCGCCTGCGGATGCAATATCTCGCAGGGGGAGGTTGTTGTCTAGCCTTTTACGCAATTTGGGTGGTCGCACTTCAATCTGGTGTTTCGGCAGGCAAGATAGGGGTTATTTTTGGGATGCCCGCTATTTATATTCGACATAATATTGAGCCTCTCGTCTCTATTAAGATTATGGTGAGTTAGTGAACTTGCTTTGGTGTAGTTTGATTAGAAAGGTTACTTCAAAACTGTAATTACTTACTAACTGAACTTACTTTTTATTATCATAAATCAAAATTGTCATTAATTCTTATTTTTATTTTAAATGCACTCAGGATGGATAATATAAATAGTAAAATTGGCAAAATCATTATTCCGATTTTTATAACAATGTAAAAACTAATTATAATCAAACTTAATATTGAAATGTTAAAGGATAATATTGATACTATTATTAGCAATGGAATTCTATATATCGAAATATGTTTGTAATAAATTAATGATTCTATGATAATACCTACGAATATCAATAAATATATAAGTGACGTTATTGTTATACTTATTGTTAATGATGTTGAGTCAAACATATTATTAAATTCCATACCGTTATGGCGAAATTGCTCTTGATTGTATATGTAAATTAATATTGATGTAATTAGTGGAAATATAGAAATAAAAACTAATCTAACAACCCATGAGTTATATGAAGAAAAATGTTTTCCAATAAAAAAAGTAATAATATTTTCTATTTTATTTGGTAATGTTATTTTTTGACATAAATATTTAGCGTAAAATCTCTTGTGTGTTAGGATGGAATACTTGTTCTCAATATAAGTAGTGAGTTGAAGTAAAAATCTAGGAAGAAATAGTGTCGCAATAAATAAGAGTAAAAATAAAAGTGTGTAGTCTGGTGTTTTATTATTTTTAGAAGCGATTATTTTGTTTTCTGTTGTTAAATATTTGTTATGTATGTATCCTGTATTATTTAAATATATGACTTTACTCCATGTCTTGCCTTTTTCTAGAAGTTTTACTCTCGTGTTTTTATTAAATGTTTGAATTACTTCAGATTTAGTCGAACTATCCTTTCTGAAATTAATGTTATTTGTTGATGTAATAAGATCTTGTGATTGTGATATATTACTAATTATGAGAAATAATGTAATTAGATATGCTTTCATTGAAGTTGTTCAGTATATTGTTAAAAAAATATTTTGATTTAATTTGTTCTTTTGTACATAATACAACCTATCCAAACAGGAGACAAAAGATATGATCTCCTGTTTGGTTTTACACTAAGGTAATGGTGTGTTTAATCTACTTTTACGGCTTCATCGAATTTTCCATTTTTTCCATATAAGCCTAGGTTTCCGTTACTCTCAAGAATGTAGTATTCCCCATGAGCATTATTATACTCATACTTAGTTATACCACTTTTTTTCTTCTCTTTGATTTTTTCTTCAGAAGCAGAACCATCTGTGAATGTTGTTTTCATTAACAGAGTTCCTTTTATGTTTTTATAAAGAATAAGCGAAGCTCCCATGAGGCTTTTGTCGCATCTCCATTTTCCTATTACTTCTCCATTAGTATTTGATGCTTGGTTAGAGATACTGTCTTTACTAATGGGAGGGTTGTTGATTTCTACTTGGAGTTCTGGCTTAAAATGAGTGGTTGCCCAAGCATAAGAGTTTGCATCCATTTCAGGTAAATAGTAGAAAATCCATAGTTTGTCATATTGGCTTCTAGAGGATTTCAATTCGTACGCGATTTCGGTTAATGCAGATTCATCAACAGTTTTGTTAATCCGAATAGAAACATTGTCTTTGCTAAGTGCTTCGTTTGGCTCTTCTGAAATAATTTCATACTTAACATCACTTGGAATACTTGTTTGTTCTACATTCTCACTCTTTGATTTATTTGGTTGATTGCAAGCAAATAATGAAATAGCAATAAGGAGGTAAAAGATTCTTTTCACGGTGACAAAATTATTTGTGTTATTGATAGATTTTTTAATTGTTATTCTTGCAAACCTACTCCCAAACTGGAGATGAACCAAATCTGTTCCTAAGGTTTCCAATTATAAATATTGCTTGCTAAAATAGGCATTATTTAGTGTTGTTGAACTTTTTGTCTGTAGAAAAAATGGCCATATACAAAGGTTTGTAACGGTTCAATGATGCATTATCGGGGTCCAGAACCGGGTCGACGCGCCGTTGGACGTATCCGTTGGGGTTATAGAACGTATCTGGGGTGGTTCGGAACCGGGTCGGAGGGGTTTTGAGGTGGTCGGTCGGGGTTCGGAACCGGGTCGACGCGTCGTTGGACGTATCCGTTGGGGTTGTACAACGTGTCCGGGGTGGTCCGGGACGTATCCGACGGGGTTGTACAACGTATCCGTTGGGGTTATGCAACGTATCTGGGGTGGTTCGGAACCGGGTCGGAGGGGTTCTGAGGTGGTCGGTC